>CAZWOV010000161.1:0-6686 GCA_964635645.1 uncultured Planctomycetaceae bacterium
ATCTTTTTCCTTCGGCGCGGCGGAACGTTTCTCCAGCCCCTGAACGCTCCGCCGAAAATCGGAGCCCCGGAAGCGACCGTCGAAAATCGGAGCCCCCGTTAAGCGACCGCCGAAAACCGGCGCCCGCGGTTAAGCAATTCATTCCGTTTCCGAATATGGATTACGAATACGCGGCATCACTTTGCAGAGCAGAATTCCCCCTACGTAAAGGAACGACAACGGGAAGGCCATCAACACCATACTCGTCGGGTCCGCCGGAGTCAGGACCATCGACAGGAAGAAAATAATCAAAATCGCCACTCGCCAGTAACTGAGATAGAGTTTAACGGAACAAATTCCGACCCGATCCAGAAACAACATCACCAGCGGCAATTGGAAACTGATTCCAAAACCAATCGGCAGGAAAAGGAAGAATCCGAGCCATTCGCTGATTCGCGGATCCGGCGCAATCCCCATCCATTCATTGAAACTGAAAAGATACTGGAGCACCGGCTCGAAAACAAAGAAGAAAGCCAGGAAATTTCCCCCCAAAAACAACGCGAGAGAAAATGGAAGAAAAACATGAACGTAACGCTTTTCATGAGGATAAAGTCCCGCCGCGATAAAACTCCAGATTTGCCAGAAAATCCACGGACTGGAAATAATTACCCCCGCCACGAACGCCGCCTTAATATAGATCATGAACGTTTCCTGAACCGCGAAGTTTTTCACCTGCATTCGCGTATCGTTCTGCGTCGGCCTCCAAAGATAAATTGAAACCAGCCGCGTCTCTTTTCGTTCCGGCTTTACCTGAGAAAGATTCGCAACCCCGTTTCCCTCGTCGGAAACCGAAGCCCCCGTCTCCTTACCGGACGACGCAGCCGAAGTATCCGACGGGTTCTCCGCCGCGGAATCCCCTTTCGTTTTTTCTTCCAGAACGGTCCTGGAAACGTCTTCATTCAGATCTATTCCTTTCGCAAACCAGCTTTCATAGCACCATTGCGCCCATTTTTCAAGATTGAAATAGTCT
Source organism: uncultured Planctomycetaceae bacterium (assembly GCA_964635645.1). GTDB lineage: Bacteria > Planctomycetota > Planctomycetia > Pirellulales > Thermoguttaceae > RGIG3701. The sequence goes on from CAZWOV010000161.1 coordinate 1,010, forward strand.
GCCGTTTTCCATTTCTGCGCATTGGCCAGCGCTTCCTCAGAGGTAATGTTCCGGCCGCCTTCGCCCTGCCAGACGAACGGACTCGCTAATTCCGCAGAAATATCCTTCACTTCAATTCCAAGCGCGCGCCCCAACTCGTCCGGATTCACGAGATACCGCTCTCCCACCACGTCGTATCTGGCGGGCAGCGCCATGACGTCCTCGCCGTATCCGCGAAGATAAAATTCCTCCTGCTTTACGCGGATTTCTTTCTCCGTCCGCCCCTGGTAGTACGCGGTCAAAGCGTTTCTCAACGGACTTTGAACCAGCTCGACAACCTGACCGCCAATAAACAGACCGACAATAAAACCTACGACCAAGCCGGCAATTGCGCGAAAAAGACAGTTTCGCAGTTCCTCAAGGTGTTCCCCAAAGGACATCGTACTGTCCTGAAAATAATCGTCTTCGTTTAGTCTTGACATACGAAGTATTTCCTTCTTTATTTATGGAAACAACGGCGGAAAACTTCAAATGGACAAAACAAAAATCCAATTAAAAAATTTCCGCAGACGAGTCTCCGCAAAACTCATTTCAACTTCCGAACCCCGGAAAAATACTCATTCTCCAATTATAGTTAATCCCTGAAAAATTTCAAGGAGTCAAAAAAAATTTTTTCCTACGGGAAAATTTTCATCTTGAGCAAATTTCCTATTGCTAAAACTCTTTTCTTTTGGTATAGTATTTCAGATATTTTATTTTTCAGCTTAATTTTTTGAATCAGGCGTTCGTATGTTTTCGTTTTCCTCAGACCAGAAGCGCTCCTTTCCCGCTTACGGGCTTCTTCTGTCTCTGGTTTTCGATCTTTTCTTCGTTTTCTTTCAAACCGGTTGCGGAACGGCGAAACTTACGAACACTTCCCGTACCGGGACGGAACAGCTCCTTCTTTCCGACGCGATGGACCGAGCGGTCAGTCAGGTAAATCTTTCAATACTCTCCGGGAAAAAAATTTTCATCAACGCAACCGCTATCAGCGCCGTTACGGACCACGCGTATCTTTTGAGCCTCATCCGTCAGCACGCGCTGGCAAGCGGATGTCTGCTTCAGGAAAAAGAAGAAGACGCCGACGTCATCCTTGAAATTCGCGCGGGAACAAGCGGTACGGACCAACACGATTTCATGTTCGGGATCAGCGAAATGACCATCCCCGGCTTCGGCTCTTACTCCGCCACGACGATTCCAGAAATGGCCGTAGCCAAAAAGGTTCTTCAGAAAGCAACGGTTAAAATTGGTATTTTTGCTTATACTCGCGAGGGCCGACGCCCCGTTTGGCAATCGGGAAATCTTGTCGCCGAAAGTAAAGCCAAAAACAGATGGCTCTTCGGAATGGGACCGTATCAGACCGGCGACATCTACCAGGAAGGGCAAATTAACGAAACCAATATTTCGATTCCGCTTATCGACGCCGACAATAACGTTCAGGAATTCGTCTCCGTAGGAAATCAGGCTTTTTTCCGTCAAAATCTTGAAGCCGAAGCGAAAGCAAAAGCGGAAGCCGAAGCAAAGGCTAAAGAAGAGGCCGAGGCAAAAGCAAAAGCGGAAGCAGAAGCGAAGGCTAAAGAAGAGGCCGAGACGAAGGCAAAAGCGGAAGCCGAAGTAAAAACCAATGCGGAAGTTGCCTCAAAGACGGCGAAAACCGCTGAAAACGTTTCCGAAGCCGTAAAAGCGGAAACGTCTTCAACGCCGTCCTCAACTCTTCCGGACCCCGCAAACCGCCAACTCAACGCGCCCCCAATCAACGCGTTAAATCCGCCGCCGATATCGCAGTAATAATTAAATCTGAAAGACGAAGCGGGGTTCGTCTTTCAAGCGGCGTTTTCTTATTTTTCAGCAACGTAAATTTCCGATACGATGTTGAATTTTTCCTGTTGAACGACTTTCATACCGGCGCGTTCGATCATTTCACGCATAATCCAATCCAGCGTGCTGAATTCCGTAGCGATGTGGCCGTTCATCCCGTCCCGCATTCCTTCGTCCTTTATTTGATCAAGCATCTTTGGAACATACCGCTCCATTTCTCCGCCTTCGCACATAAAAACGACGTCCACCAGAACAAAAATTCCTCCCGGTTTCAGCGTTCGGTAAATTCGCGCCAAAGCCTCCGCTTTCCAAACGTCCGGTAAATGATGAAGAGCCAGACTCGAAACGACCGCGTCGAAACCAGAATCCGGAAAATCTCCGGTCAGGAAACCGCCCAGGATGAAATCAACGTTCGCAATCCCCAACTCGTTTACTTTTTCTCTCGCAACCGCCAACATCGCCTCGGAAACGTCCGCCGCCGACACTCGACCGCATTTCTGAGCCGCGGCGCGGGCAAACGCTCCGGTTCCGGTTCCTATTTCAAGAATATTCGCGCCAGCCAATCCCCGCGGTAAACGCCGATCCAGAATTTCCAGAATCCTTCGATTCTCATCCGCGATATCGCGCACTCTTCCATGCCGTTCTTCATAAAGAGCGGCCTGCTGAGCGGCGGCATAATCAAAATAGGAATTAATTTTCATTTCATCATATTGCCAGCCCAAATGATTTTTTTGACTTTGATTCATAAAAAAATCCTCCCAAGCTCCGCGCGGGTCCCGGAACGCTTCGCCCAATCTCTTATTGTTTCTGAAGTTTCTTCAGAGTCAAACGCGCCTCGATCTCAATCGGGCCGGAAATCTCCGTATCGTTCAAAAGACCGACCAGTTCGGCAACCGCATCCGCTTTGCGTTCTTCGGGAAGAAACCGCATACCGCGAATTGCCGAGACGCGGAAAACCTCTTTCTTCTTTTCGTCTCCCGCCGTTTCAAAAATCAGTTTTTGCGTCGATTCGTTTTCCGAATCCAACTGAACGAGAACCTCCAGCAATTTGCCCGTCGCGCTCCCGCCGGTCTCCAAAGAGGCTTTTTCTTCAAAAAGTTTTCTCAACGGCTCAACCGACAATGGACCTAAAAGCGTCAGAACTTCCGCGGCGTTGAGCCTCGCGTCCAGATCGTCCGAATTTCCGGCGACAAGAACCAAACTCTCCGCCAGAGAAAATCCGTCGTTAAGAGTCAATTCCGCCAGATCTTCCTTTCCATACCGCGACGCTATCTGCCTAACGGTCGATACGGCCTGATAGATTTCAAAATTTCGCGTAAAGGCGTCTTCTCTTTCCGAAAACATCGAAGCCGACAGCCAGGACGCGACTTTGGCTCTTTCCCCTACGCCCCATAGCGTCGCCGCGCAATTGGCCGCCAGAGGAATCTGGATGGGCGAACGCTCCTCAAGAATCCGCTCCATTTTTTTAAGCGCGGACGAACCGTTCGACTTAAGTTTCTCAGGAAAGGCCCCTAACGTCAACGCGGCGGTTCGTTCAATAATTGGATATTCGGAGTCAAACGCTTCAAGCATGGCCGAAAACGCCGCGACGTTCCCCGTTTTGCCAAGAGAAAACAAAAGGCAAGCGCGGACGTCGTCGTCTTTTCCCGCTTCATAAGCCAAACGCTCAAGCATCACGGGAATCGCGGGAACGGCTTCGCCGCCGTATTCTCCCAAAGCATAGGCGGCGTACCACTGCTCCGGAATCGAAGGAGCGTCTTTCTCAAGACCCGCCTTCAAAACGGCCGCCCACTGTTCGACGGTTCGCTCTTTCCATTGCGGACGAAACTCGGGAACGTTTTTCATCTCTCCAACGACGGAAACGCTTTCCGCCGCCGCGGCTTCTTCTCCTGAAACGCAACCGAAAAAGGCTAAACCGCCGACAAGAATAAAGGCTCCCCAAATCGGCTTGTTTTCAAATTTCATTGCCGAAAATTCCAGAACTTTTTTGAAAATTTCATGCGTTTTCAAAATTTAAATCCCCCAAGACTGTCTTCCTCTGCTTCTTCCGATTCTTTTTCCGCGTTCTTTTTACCCTTCTTCTTTTTACCCTGTTTCACCGCCGCTTTCTGATCGCCCGACGCCGGTTCCATTACGACGAGATCGATCTTAACCTCTTCATAATCCGCGTAAAGTCTTGCCCGGAGATCGGAATTACCCAATTCCCGGAGTTTTTCCAAACGCGCGATCATCTGTTGATTCATGGCTATTTTCGTAGTATCCGCGGCGTTTCGTTTCCAGCCTTCCTGTTTATCCAGTTTCTGCTGAATCGAGTTTATTTCATTACGCATTTTCGTTATCATAATGTCGCTTTGGGGATCCAGCGCCTGCTGCATCATGCCGGCGAACTGACGAACATACTCTTTCTCCGGAAGAACCGTCACGCTAAAATTGGTTTTGAACCCCAAAGCCAAATCGAAATGAAAAAGCTCGTTGATATTTCCGTTGGAATCTCTGAAATTGAACTTAATTTTCAAAGGTTCCTTGGACGAAATGTCCGAAACTCTCGTTGCCGGCGGAAATTCAATCATCTCGTTTCCCGGCGCAAACTTTCCAAAATTTACGATCTCAAAAACCATTACGCTTGGATCCGGAAACGGGATATCCGGCTTGGAAGTTTTCGCCGACGCGCTTCCCGTCTTGGGATTCATGACGGCGGTCTCAAGTTTCATCGGTTCCCTTAAAGCCAGATAATGCGCGTCTTTTCCACAGGTCATTTTCAACACGCAGTTTCCAATCGGCAAAAGAATCTTCTGGGGAACTTTTGTTCGCCATTTGAAAGAAAGCGTTTTTTTATCGTGGGTCAACGTAACGCACGTCGCTTTTTTCCCTTTTTGATTAAATTTAATTTTCCAGACGGAAATATTCGGATCCTTCGACTCTTCCTGCTCCATCGTATATCCGCTGGCTTCCGCCTCGCCTTCGTCGTTCTTTTTCTTTTTGGACGACCCCTTCGCTAAAACGGCGGTCTGTCCGCCGAGCATTTCCATTGAAATCGCCTGGTCTCCCGTTGCCAATGGAAAAAGCTCCACGTTCTCTTCCTTCGTACATTCCGGCAGGACGACGAATTTGGGAACTCCGTCAAACACGCTCTTCTCGGCGCCAAACGCAGTCAATGAGAAAAGAGAAACAAGGGAACAGAAAATCCATCGGATTAAATATCTTTGGAATATGGATCTTTTCATTTTATCTTCCTTTGGAAATTTATTTTAATCAAATTTCAGAGCGAGCGCAAACGAACGTTCCCTTCGGTTAAAACTTGAAACCTCCCGTATCGGAGTCGTCCTCCGAATCGGAGTCGCCGCCGCGTTTTTTACCCGATTGAGATTTCTTTCGCTGCGTTTTTTTAGCTTCCGGATCAACGTATTTACTGGTAATCAGATCAATCTGCTCTCCGTCCATTTCCACGTATACTCGATACTCGACGTCGGCCTTCACCAGCTGTTTCATGAGATTTACCATCCAGATATTCAATTGAAGCTCCGTCTGTCGGGCGGAATCCTCCGGCTTCTTTTCATGAACCGCTTTATCTTTATTTTTCTGATCAATCGCGGAAATCTCGTTCTGCCACTTCGTAATCTGAATGTCAATTTGCGGATTCTGCGCCATCGCCATGTTCTGACCGATCATTTTACCGGGATTAGGAACCTCGACGCCGTTAACCAAAAGTCCAGGAGTCAACGTCCCGGAAAAACCCGCGCCAAATATCGGAACAAACTGGAAATAAACGGGATTTTGAACGTTGCCGTTTGCGTCCACGAACCGGAAATCCACCTTAAGCGGATTTTTTCGGGATATTTCG
>CAZWOV010000162.1:0-6563 GCA_964635645.1 uncultured Planctomycetaceae bacterium
CTCGGCGGTCCCGGCGCCATGCGCGCCCTGTCGGAAAGCTACCGTCTGCACGGGAAACTTAATATTCTCGAAGCGGATACCCGCACGCACCTGACCGACGCGACAAATCATCGCTACTCCGCGAATCAGAAGGAAACGCTCGCACTTCTCGCCCGCGACCTGTGCCACGCCCTCGTTTCCGGGAGCGCGTTCTGGCGTTTCGACTTCAATCTCGGCTGGTACGACGAGCCTGAAATATTCGACCTGATTGGCAAAGGAATCCGAATCGCAGAACTTCAGGCCGACGCAACGAGCGTCAGCGAGGTTGCCGTCGTGGGAGATTTCGACTCCGTTCCCTACCATACGTACTCAACCGGTTACTCCAAGCTGTCCGAGGCGCTGACAAACACGCTGCTCTGCGAGCTTTCGTACTGCGGCGCTCCGTTCGACCTGCTTTCTCTCGGCGATCTTGCGTTGCCGAACGTTCGCGACTACAAAGCGTACGTTTTTCTGAATCCGATTTTTCTCAACGCGGAAAAACGGCGTTTGATAACGAATCTGAAATCGCGCGGCAAAACGATTCTCTGGCTTTACGCGCCGGGTTTCGTGGATGAAAATGGCGCCGGAACGGAAAAGATTCGCGAAACGACCGGCTTTCAGACGGAAATGTTGAATACGCGTCTTCCCCTTAAGGCCCAAATCCTTCCCGGACGCTCGCTGACCTCCGGACTTGCGGACCGGAGCCTTCCACGAGACGCGAAGGACGCGGCGACGGAAGGGCCGGTATTCTTCCTGAACGACCCGGAAGCGGAGATTCTCGCAGAAATGGACGCAAACGGCAAGAAACTCCCCGCCGTCGGAGTCAAGAAAAACGGTTCCACAACGGAAATCTACTCGACAGTTCCCGTCGTGAGCCGCGAATTCCTCCGCAACCTGCTCCAAAGCGCAAGCGTCCACATTTACTCGGACGACGCCGACGACGTTCTGCTTGCCAACCGTAGCTTCGTCGCTCTGCATACGGCCAGCGGCGGAGAAAAAACGATCCGACTTCCCGCGCCCGCCCGAATCGTTAAGCGACTTTTCCCAGACGAAGAGATCGCAAACGAAAACAGCGCCGAAATCAAATTTCACGCGGAACCGAACTCTACGACGCTTTTCCTCGTAGAATACGCGGCGGACGCTATCGATCCTTCCAATCGGAATCGTTAAGGCAAGACGCGTCGGCGGACATTTTTCGCAGTTCCTCCGCCCGCGTTTCCAGTTTCTCGGCGCCCGGCCGGTAAAATGGAGTATGGCGGAGCGTTTCCTCCGGAACAGGCAACATGTCCAGACGAAATAAAGCAGGTTGCGGAAACGGGCAATTCCACGGACACGCTTTCTGGCACTCGTCGCAACCAAGAAGGTAACGCGTGGGCGCGGGAGATCCGTCGCCGGAACCGCGCTCCTCAACCGTTCGATAACTGACGCAAAGACGCGCGTCTAAACCGCCGTCCGTCAAAGCGCCCGTCGGACAGGCTCGCAGACACCGCCCGCAGGAATCGCAACGTTTGCGAAACTCGCGCTGTTTTTCCGGAGTGAGAAGAGGTTCTGGCGGCGGTCCGTCGGCCGCAGGGAGCGGCTCGGTCGTGAGGATGGCCGCAATAAAAAAAAGACTCCCGTAGTCGGGATGAATCAGCATTCGATTTCGTCCGGGGAATCCAAGTCCCGCGCGAAAGGCAAATTCCCGCTCAAAAAACGGAGCGGTATCGACGATTCCACGCGACTTCTGATTCGGAAAAATTTCCTGAAGCGTCTTTTGAAGAATTTTCAATCGGCGTCGAATAACGTCGTGATAGTCGACGCCGGCGGCGGCGTACCGCGCGACAAACGCGGTGTTTTCAGACGGCTCCGAAATAGAATTTTCAATATCCGGCGACGCAAGATACCGTTGAATCGGATGGTTGGAATATTCCCGGCGGACAATCTTCGTAAATTCCGTAAACGGCATGGCAAGCATCAGGATAGACCGGACTCCGGGGAGAACAGAGCCGGGATGACGCCGCGCCTCCAAATGTTCGCGCAAATAGGTCATTCCCGCGCATTTTCCCGAATCAACCCAGGTTTGAAATTCGCGGAAAAATTCCGATTCTCCAGCTTCGACAGCGCCCAGAAGCGGAAACCCAAGCTCCCGAGCGGCTTCACGAAACGATTCCGGCGCGACAAGTCGCCGATTTGCCATCGCGCAAACTCTCCCTCAAAAAACTCCGCCGCGTTAATCACGGCCTTATCTCCAACATATCCTCGAACAAACGGCTTCCCAAGCCCGCCTCTGCGTCCAGTTTTCCCAGCGCAAACAGTCTCTGCGCGTCCAGCGGCGCAAACCCGCTCCAATCCTCCGCCCCCGCCGCGGATAAAAAGACGAACGGAAAGCGGGAAAAGAAGGCTAATGAATGAAAAGCAAAACGAAACTGCGCAAAATAATGTCAGTTTAACGTCACGGGTTCGCCGTCGTTTCTGGAGCCCAGGTTGGCGAAGGTCTCCGCGTCCACGGAATAGGAGACGTTCTGCACGGACCCGTCGCAGAACGCCGCGCCGAAACCTCCGGCATGAACGCTTCCCAAATTATTACTGTTCGCCATGTACCCGCTCCGATCCTGCGCCGGAAGATAGGACTTGGTTACCAAACGGCAGCAGTCCCAGTCGGCGCCGGAGAAAATCGGCTCGTTGTCGGAGCTTGAAGATCCCGTTTCGTAATAGTCGGGCGCAAGATACTTCTCCGCAATGAGAAAAGTGTTCGAGGTTCCGTCGCGAATTTCGCCAATCGCAACTTCGCTCCTCCCAAAAATGACGCCTTTGGAAGTTGGAGTGGGCCAATTGTACGATTTCGACGCACTGAAGGACCTCACATCCACATAGCTGTACGCATTGGCGCAATTCGCGGCATAGTCGGTTTTTCCACCGTTTGTCACCCGCGCGGAATTGGTAAGCCCCGAACCGGCCGGGTACGTTTTGACCGCTCTTCGAGAAGGGCAGTAAAAGACGGAAAGGGGCGTTTCCGCGCGGATTTTTGCGTTTTCCATCTGCGTTTGAGTTTCCGTCCCGGGATCGCCGTCGGCGCCCAGCTGGTAAAGCGCGTTCTGCTCCATAAAGGGCAAAAGCGAGTAGGTCCAGCCGCCCATCTGATTTTTTCCAAATCCGGCGTCCGCGTCGCCCGTCCAATTGTAGTACCAGCCGCCGGATGGAAAGCGGCGCGTTTGGCTTTCATGATTCAGAGACGCCAATCCCATTTGTTTCAGATTGTTATTGCACTGCATTCGACGCGCGGCCTCGCGGGCCTGCTGAACCGCGGGCAACAAAAGTCCAACCAACATGCCGATAATCGCGATGACCACCAGAAGCTCAACCAGCGTGAACCCCAAGCGAAATTTCTTTGATTTCATCACCACAGATTCCTTTTCTATTTTGGAAAGCTCAACAAAATCCCACCGTATCTTCTCTAGTATACCTTATTTTGTTTAAAAAGTTCAGAGAAAAAGTGAAAAAAATAAAAAAAACATCAAATTTATTTAAAATTCCTTCCGCTCTCCCTGATTTCTCTTTGACCAATTCTCTTTTTGGTCAATCCCCTCAAGACAGAATCTTTTACCTTAAAGCGACGCCGTCGGAGCGTTTTGAGAAGTATTTGAGAAACAGCGGAACGTTTTGAAAAAAATCGGCGGCCAGTTAAAAGAACCGGTCGCCAATCGCATAAAGTCAAACGCCGTCGGCGGCGCGTTAAAGCGTCCTGAAAGCGTTTTCGGCGGCTTCAATCGTCCGATCGATATCTTCCTCGGAGTGAGCGGCGGAGAGGAACATCGCCTCGAACTGACTGCACGGGAAATAAATTCCCTGATGAATCATTTTCCAAAAGTAATCGGCAAATTTCTTCGTATCCGAAGCGGCGGCGGAATCCCAATCCACAACGGGACCGTCCTGGAAGAAGAAAGTCAGCATGGACGCGACGCGATTTGCGCAAAGCGGAACTCCGTTTTTGCCGGCGGCGTCCAGAATTCCCTTTTCAAGCCGCGCTCCCATACTTTCAAGCCGCGGGTACGGATTCGTTTCCTTCAAAATCTCGAGCGTGGCGATCCCGGCGGCGGTTGCGAGCGGATTTCCGCTGAGAGTCCCCGCCTGAAACACCTTCCCGGCCGGCAAAACGTTCTGCATGATCTCCCGTTTCCCGCCGTACGCGCCAACCGGCAATCCGCCGCCGATAATTTTTCCGAACGTGGTTAAATCCGGATTAATTCCAACGACCGACTGCGCCCCGGCATAGGCGACGCGAAATCCCGTCATGACCTCGTCGCAGAGAAGAAGGGCGCCGTAACGTTCCCGCGCCTGGGCCAGCGCGTCGCGAAAATCCGGCTTCATCGGAACGCACCCCATATTCCCCACGACAGGCTCGAAGACGACGCAGGCGATCTCGCTTCCGAACCTTTCAAAGGCCGCGAAAAGGGCTTCAGGGTCGTTAAAGGGCAAAACAATCGTATCGCGCGAGGTTCCCGCCGTAACGCCGGGGGAATTGGGAACGCCGAAGGTAGCGGCGGAGGAACCGGCCGCCACAAGAAGCGAATCGGAATGCCCGTGGTAATTGCCGGCAAATTTGACGATTTTGTCTCGTCCCGTGAAACCGCGAGCCAAACGAATGGCGCTCATGACGGCTTCCGTTCCGGAACTGACAAAACGCACCATTTCCACCGACTCTACGGCTTCAATAACAAGCTCCGCCAAACGCGATTCAAGAAGCGTAGGCGCTCCAAAACTCGTCCCGGTCTTCACGACCTTTTCGAGAGCCGCAACGACGCCCGGATTTCCGTGACCAAGAATCATCGGCCCCCAGGAAAGAACGTAGTCCAGATACCGATTGCCGTCGATATCAAAAAGGAAAGCGCCTTCGGCATGGTCGATAAAAATGGGATTTCCGCCAACGGCGCCAAAGGCGCGCGCCGGACTGTTTACGCCGCCCGGCAAAAGTTCAAGCGCGCGGGCAAACGCTTCTTTACTTTTAGTTAAATCAAACATAATCAGACACAAAATAAGGGCAAATAATAAGGAAAGCCGAAAGAATCACAGTTCCTTTCAGCCTTCCCAAAACACAACGTTAACGCTTAATTTCTACTCTTCAAAAGATTTCGTCCGATAACGACGGGCCGTTCCTGAGCGGAGACAGACAACGCGTTGGAAACTTCGCCGCCCGGAACAACGGAAACGTCTTCGGGAAGAAGTTCTTCAAGCTCATCCGGTTGAACCTCATTCCCGCCGTCGCCTTTCGACTCGTTTTCCCGGGGCGACTTTTCGCTCTCGATATTCTCGCCGGGCGTTTCATTTTCAACCGGCACTTCCCGTTCGAGCAACGGCGTCTCCGCTTCCTCTTTCGGTTCTTCATCCAGAATATCGGGAGTTTCTTCAAGCCCCGCGTCTTTCTGGTCGAGCGCAGGAGTTTTCAACTCGGGAATATCCGCGGAATTCCGCGTCTTAATCCCCTCCGGCTCTTCCGCGGCCTTACCGTCGGATTCTTCCTGTTTGCCGGAGTTTTCCGGAAGTTCGTCCGTCTCTTCTTCGAGAATGTCCAGAGTATTCGGAATAACGTCCGTATCGTCCGCCTGTTTTTCAACCGTCGGCGACGGAGCGTTTTCTTTGTCCTTCATGGCCGGAAGCTCTAAAAGCTCTATCGCGTCTTCATTTTCGCCGTCGGCGTCCCGTCCTTCGGCAGGTTCGTCTTCCGTTTCATCTCCGACAAGCGAATCAAGTTCCAAAACAGGTTCGTCGCCCGATTTGACGTTCTTTTCCTCGGATTTCTCAACCGCGGGCAATTCCGGTACGGACGCTTCATCTTCCGAAGTTTCCGCCGCGGGAACTTCACGCGTCGGCGTTTCAACCGCGGGCAACTCCGGCACGGAAACTCCGTCTTTGGACGTTTCCACGGCGGGCGCTTCCGACGGAGCCGGAATCAAGGCGTTATTGAGGGAATTTTCAATTTCAGGAACTATTTTCTCCGAAGACGTTTCCGCGGAATTGAAATCCGCTTCCCCGCCGTCTTTCTTCATCGGGACGGAATCAGTCTTTTTCTCAAGAACTTTCCCGCTGAAATTCACAGCGGCCTCCATTCTTCCCTCCAAATCCGTAATGATGGTGACTCTTCCGTTAAATTCGCCCGGTTCGTTGCCGGAGTAAATCAGCTTGATCGGCTGAATTTTTTTTCTTACGTTATCGATAGTCGCCGAAATATTTCGGTTTTCGGAAGTTATGTCAAGAATCTGAAACGGTTCGGCCCCTTGAACAACCAGGGTTTTTTCCACCGTTTTTCCTTCCTCGACAATATTGAAAGCCAGCGGCGAAGGACTGACGCTCAGGGTCTGCTTAATCCGCCCTTCAACACGAATCGGAACCACGCGCGAACGTTGGTCGTAGTCGTTCGTAATTACTTCGAGAATTTCGCTGAAAGGTCCGGGAGGAGCGTTCTCTTTAACCATGACTTTCATCGAATAATAGTTTGGATATTGCGGATTCGGCTGCTGAAGCCGCACCGACAGAAAAGGGCAACTGCTTGTGACGTCCACAATTCT
>CAZWOV010000163.1:0-2612 GCA_964635645.1 uncultured Planctomycetaceae bacterium
GGCGAAGCGGAGTACTCATTGGGATGATTCTTCTTTTGACGATTCTTGGTACTTTTATCGTTATGTTTTTCTGCGGGATTACTCTTCAGGTTATTTCACTGGGCGCTTTGATTATTGCGCTGGGAATGCTTGTTGACAACGCGATTGTTGTTCTGGAAGAAACGCTTATTGCGATTGAACGCGGAACGCCGCGCGAGACGGCGGCGGTAAACGCGGTTGCGAAAAATCAGTTTCCGCTTTTGGGGGCGACCTTTATTGCCATTCTCGCATTTGCCGCGGTTGGAATGGCTCCCGATAATATCGGAGAATTTTGCGCGTCGCTTTTTCAGGTGTTGGCGATTTCGCTTTTTTTGAGTTGGGCGACGGCCGTCACGGTTCTTCCGCTTTTTTGCGTCTGGTTTCTTCCGGAACCGAAAACGCCGACTGGAGAGTCGCATAATTCAAAATTTTATCGTATTTATCGAAAATTCATAGAATTGGCGCTTCGTTGGAGATGGTTGGCGACGGGCGCGACGTTTTTACTGTTAGCGGTTTCGATCTGGGGGTTTGGATTGATACCGAATTCTTTTTTTGGAAATTCTAATCGCAATCAATTTTTTATTGATTATTGGCGGGCGGAAGGAACGGCGATTGAGGTTACGGCGGAAGATACCCGAAAAATTGAGCAGTTTTTACTGTCGCTTCCCGGCGTGCGAAACACCAGTTCGTTTATCGGCTCCGGTTCTTTGCGCTACATTCTTACCTATGAATACCGCGAACCGGCGACGTGTTTTTCGCAGATTCTGGTTACGGTGGAAGATTGGCGCATGATTTCGGAAATATCTGAAAAAGTACGGGAATTTATGAAACGAACGCTTCCCGATTCGACGCCGCAGGTTCATTTCTTTCGGGAAGGTCCTTCTGTTTCATATGCGGTGGAGTTGGAGATTCGAGGCAGAGATCCGCGGAAACTGCGTCTTCTGGCCAAAGAAGCGAAGCAAATTTTCGCCCGATTTCCTGAAACGATCGAATTGCGCGACGACTGGCGTCAGAAAGCGATGGTTCTTCGGCCGGAGATTCGCGACGATACGATCAAAAAAGTGGGATTGAATCGAGCTGAAGTTTCCAGAGCGATTCACACGAGTTTGAAGGGGATGACCGTCGGATGGTTTCAGCAGAATGAGGAAAATATTCCAATTCTCTGGCGCCTTCCTCCGACTGAACGCGCAGATGTGAGCAGTTTGGAGAGTATTCAGGTTTATTCGCCGTCGCTCAATTCTTTTTTGAGGCTTGACCAGCTCGCTTTTCATCTTACGAATCTTGAATATGAAGATCCGATTTTACGCCGCGTAGACCGTAAACCGGCGATTAAAATTCAGTGTAATTCTCAGGGGGGATTGGCCTCTGTTTTGAGGAACCGTATTGAGGAAGAGTTGAAAAAGAGCGGTTTTTTGCTGCCTCCGGGATATGAAATGACCTGGCGCGGAGAATATGAAGCCTCTCAAAAGGGAACAAAACCGCTGATGGAGATGTTTCCATTCTGTTTGCTCGGAATGTTTTTAATCTGCGTTGCGATGTTTAATAATTTTCGGCAGCCCGTCCTGATTTTTCTGACGGTTCCTCTGGCCGTTATTGGCGTGACCGCCGCACTTTTGATTTCGGGGCATTCCTTTGAATTTCTTTGTATTCCGGGTTTTTTGGGGCTGAGCGGAATGCTGATTAAAAACGCGATTGTTCTGGTTACCGATACCGATACCGCAATTCGAGCGGGGAAATTAACTCCGTGGGAAGCCGTCGTTGAAACCTCCGTCAGTCGTTTCAGGCCTGTTTTTCTTGCGTCGGGGACGACGATTCTGGGAGTGGCTCCGCTTTTAGGGGATACTTTTTACGGGGCGCTTGCGGCTGTTATTGTGGGAGGACTTTTGGCCGCGACTCTTTTAACGCTTGTGATTTTACCGGTTTTTTATGCGATTTCGCTTGGAATTCAGCAGGACGCTCCATCGCCTGGGCAGAAAAAGTAAACAAAACGGACCTCAAATTTTGGGCGGACGGGCCTTGACTCGACCATGAAAAATGGTAGAATAAACGGCGGGGTTTTTTAGAATCCCGCCGTTTCTGTTTTATTTCTTTCAAAATGTTCATTTTTCAGAAAGTCATAGCGAATCATGAATCCTCAAGTCGAAAAAGCCCTTCAACGCGCGGACGAAACCAAAGCTCTTATTGTTGGAATCGACGTTCTCGATCAAATTGCAGATCTTTTTAAGGCTCAGTTTCCAGGACGGAAAGCGATTATCGTGGCGGACGAGAACACGTGGGCCGTCGCGGGAGAAAAAGTTGCTCAAATTTTGGATAACGCGGGAATCCAGCAGGAAAAACCGTTTATCTTTCAGGCCGACGGACTGTATGCCGAATGGAAATATATTGAGATGTTGGATCAGAATCTCAAAACGCACGACGCGATTCCTGTTGCGTGCGGTTCCGGAACGATTAACGATTTGACCAAGCTCTGTTCGTTTCATCAGGGGCGGCGATATCTTATTTGCGGTACGGCCGCTTCGATGGACGGATACACTGCGTTTGGCGCGTCAATTACGTTTGAGGGCAAGAAACAGACTTTCAGCTGTCCGGCGCCG
>CAZWOV010000163.1:2622-6545 GCA_964635645.1 uncultured Planctomycetaceae bacterium
CGCGAATAGCCGGCGCCGCCGCTCTTTCTATGACTGCGTCCGGTTATGCGGATCTTTATGCAAAAATTCCAGCCGGCGCCGACTGGATTATTTCCGACGCGCTTGGCGTGGAGAAAATTGATCGGTACGTGTGGGACGTCGTTCAGGACGGACTTCACGACGCTCTTTCCAATCCGGAAGGTTTGGCGGTCGGCGATCCCGCGGCTTTTGCTCCGTTGGTTGAGGGATTGATTTTGAGCGGTTTTGCGATGCAGGCAAGCAAAAGCAGCCGACCCGCTTCCGGGGCCGATCACCAGTTCAGTCATCTTTGGGATATGGAACATCTGAAAGTAAACGGCGTTTCGCCTTCTCACGGATTCAAGGTTGGAATCGGGACGATCTGCTCGCTGGCTCTCTACGAATGTCTCTTGAAAACCGATGTGAGCCAGTTGGACGTGGAGAGTTGCGTCGCGGCCTGGCCGACGCTGGAGGAACAGCAGAAAAAAGCCGCCGAAATGTTTGAAGGAACAGATTTTCCAGATCTTGGGGTAACGGAGATTACCGCCAAATACGCGACTCCAGAGGAATTGCGGCGTCAACTTGAGACGTTAAAAGAGAATTGGGCGTCGATTCGGGAGCGATTGGAGAAACAGCTTGTTTCCGTTCAGGAAGTTCGCAGACAGTTTGCGGTTATTGGCGCTCCGAAGGATCCGGAAGATATTGGCGTGACGCGGCGGAGACTTCGAGAAAGTTTCATCAGGGCTCAGCACGCTCGGAGACGTTTTACCATACTTGACCTGGCCGTTCGAATGGGGCGTTTTGAAACATGGCTCGACCAGATTTTTTCAAAGGATGGACTTTGGGAGATTGGTAACGACTGACGCGGCGGAACGTAACGTACGGGGCGAGGACTCTGAAGGAGCACTATTGCCTTGAAGACTGTTTTTATTGCAAAAACAGAGGTCTCCCGCCCCGCGAATAAATTTTTTATGAGCGAAACGGCGTTTAATTGTGTTTTGTTACGATCGTGATTCCGTTTTCGGTTACGTAGAATCCGCGGGTTCGGTCAAGTTCCGGGTCGAAGCCAATTTCCATTCCGGGGTCGATACGTACTCCGGAATCAAGGATTGAACGTCGTATTTTTGCCTTTCTGCCAATTTCAACGTCGGAAAAGAGAATCGACTCTTCCACTTGCGAGTAACTGTTGATTTTGTTTCGAAAACCGATTACGCTGCGGGTTACGAACGCTCCGGAAACGATTGATCCCGCGCAAATCAGGCTGTCCGTCGCCATGCCGATTCTTTCGTCGTGGGAAAAGACAAATTTTGGCGGAGGACAATTCGGTTGAAACGTGCGGATCGGCCAGCGCGCGTCGTAGAGATTCAACTGAGGGTCCGCGTCGATCAAATCCATATTTGCGTCAAAAAAGGCGTCCAGAGTGCCGACGTCGCGCCAATAACATTCTGTTTTCCGATTTTCGTCGTTGAATGGGTGGGCGTAAACCGCGTGCTGGTCAATAATTGCCGGAATGACGTCGCCGCCGAAATCATGTCGGCTGTTTTCTTCAAGCGCATCCTGGCAGAGCTTTTCAAAAAGAAATTCCGTATTGAAAACGTAAATTCCCATTGACGCCAGACAGTAATCCGGCTGATACGGAAGTTCTTTCGGGATAACGGGTTTTTCTGCGAAACCGATTACTCGGTTGGATTCGTTAACTTCCAGAACTCCAAAGCGTCTTGCCGCCGTGCCCGTAGGAACTTTCAGCGTGCTGATAGTGAGATCCGCCTGATTCTCAATATGAGTCTTAATCAGTTTGCTATAATCCATTTTGTAAATATGGTCTCCCGCCAGAATGACGACATATTTGGGCTTTTCGCGTTCAATTGTGTAGATATTCTGATAGACGGCGTCTCCTGTTCCCTGATACCAGTTCTCGTCAATTCGTTGTTGAGGAGGGACGACGTCGAGAAACTGGCCGAGTTCTCGCTGGAAGTATTTTTGCCACCCAAGACTGACGTGACGGTCAAGACTCGTCGTTTTGTACTGCGTTAGCATCAGGACTTTGCGGATTCCGCTGTTCAGAACGTTGGAAAGAGTGAAATCGATGATTCGGTACGCTCCGCCGAAAGGAACCGCCGGTTTTGCACGTTCACGCGTTAGAGGTTCGAGCCGGGAACCCTTTCCTCCCGCCAAAATGACGGCCATTACTTCATTTGCCATTGTTGATATCATTTTTTATTTGAATCCTTTTTCCTGATTCCATAACGT
This sequence comes from uncultured Planctomycetaceae bacterium, assembly GCA_964635645.1. GTDB lineage: Bacteria > Planctomycetota > Planctomycetia > Pirellulales > Thermoguttaceae > RGIG3701. The sequence goes on from CAZWOV010000163.1 coordinate 4,870, forward strand.
TTTGCCGTGATTTGGAAAAACAGATGTTTCTTAATTGAGCCCAAATAGGCAAAATACAAAAAATAAACGACAATTAAGTTTACCGAGGACGTCAAATTCCGGATGGAGAGGGATAAATTCTTCCAAAAAGGGAGAAAAACGGAAAAAAATATGGCCGGTCCCTATTGACGAAATGGAAAAATCTGCTATATTTACTCACACTTGATGAGCGAGTTGAAAGAATGCGTTTTCATTCGTTCGAAAAGTGGCCTCATCGTCTAGCGGTTAGGACACGGCCCTTTCAAGGCCGCGGCGCGGGTTCGATTCCCGCTGAGGTCATTCCTTTATGGAATTTACAGTTTTTTTTGAATCCCCTGGATTCTGGCCTCATCGTCTAGCGGTTAGGACACGGCCCTTTCAAGGCCGCGGCGCGGGTTCGATTCCCGCTGAGGTCATTACCTCGTGATATTCGCGAGGTTTTTTTATGCGTATTCTGAATAGAGCAGGACGAAAAACTTTTGAAGAGAATTTCCGTTGGCGCGGAATGGTCTCATTCTTCTGATTTCTGATTTTTCCCCTAAAGTACCGACCTGACTGATTTATGCAATGTAGACGGTTTTTCTGGGCGTTTGATTTCGTCGAAGAGTAAGAATAAAAGAGTAAATAAAAAAAGGCAGGATAAAAATTCCTGCCTGAATACCCCGTGTAGGACTCGAACCTATGACCCGCTGATTAAGAGTCAGCTGCTCTACCAACTGAGCTAACGAGGCGTATTTCAATTATGCAATTTATTATATCCGGTTTTCATTTTTCCGCAAGGAGGGGGGGGAGGTTTTTTTCGATTTTTTAGAGGTATTTTTTATTTTTATGTTTCAGGCTGACGCGGGCGTTTATGAATAGAAACGTAAAATTTAGATGATGGAAAACACGTAGTGTTTTAAGCGGTGAATCTTGCTCGAGTTTCCGCTTTTTGAGACGGGGCGGGCGATTTTAAAAAAAGTAGTTTCTGTTCCCGGGGATAGGAAAATCATTTAATCCGCCTCTTTTATGAATCGGCAAAACCTCTTGCGGCAGGATAGAGGTCGTTTGGGAGGCAAGGTAAGGTTCGGCAGTTGGCGGAGCAAACTACCGGCGGTTACCGTTGGCCGTGAAATAAAAACAAGAGACAGTAAAAGGGAAATTCTTAAATAATGATATCGCGCGCAGATTTTGAATCGTTAGAACAGGATGGAACGGTTTAATCGCACAAAAAAACGCTTACCGCGTCTACTGCGATAAGCGTTTTTCGAAAATGGGCACGCCAAGATTCGAACTTGGGACCTCCGCCTTATCAGGGCGGCGCTCTAACCGACTGAGCTACATGCCCAACTTAATTTGGAAAATGATTTAATTCTCACCTTAAGTATGTCTGTATTATAGCGCCTGTTTTCCATTTGTAAAGGGGGGAGGTCGATTTTTTTTCGTTTTTTGCAATATCTTTCGCATGATAATTCCTAAAAAAAACGCGCCGAAGATCGGCGCGCCTATTCCAGGGGGGAATATTTATTATCGCAACGCGGCGTTCGCAGATTCTTCAGCCAGAGCGTTCATTGCGGTTTGAAGCACGGGGTCCGGATCGTTTTTTTGTTTTGGAGCGTTCCATTTCTGGTCGCTGACCGTTTCGAAAAAAGGTTTTCCCGTTTGATAGACGGCTTTAT
>CAZWOV010000164.1:0-6500 GCA_964635645.1 uncultured Planctomycetaceae bacterium
TTTATGTTTTGTTTGCATTTTTCATAATTTTTTTGCAGAAAATAAACCATTGAAAGGTCGTAATAGAGCAGGTCCAGTTGCGAGTAGTCGATTTTCCTACCCGCATTTTTAGCCTTTACCAGCTGAATCTGAGCGTTATTCAGGTATTTGGAAATCAAATTTTCACTTTTTTTCGTTTGCGCGTAATCGCGGTAGCAAACTCCGCAGAGGTGGCGTAACTCGACTGTTTCAGATTTTCCGGAAATCTCTTTAATCTGTTTGCGTATGAATTTGAATCCGTTTTTACTTTCGCCTTTTTTCTGAAAACAGTAGGCGATAGAAAGCGTCCATGAATCGCGGCCAAAGGCTTTCGGATAACGTTTCAGCATCCGCTCCCAGGCTTCCTGCGCCGCGGCATAGTTTCCCTGTTGGAAAAGAGCCTGCGCATGTTCGTTCAGAAAAGCCGTCTGAAGTAATTCCGGAAGATTCGTAAAACCGTCCCAAAGAATAACTTCTCCGGAAGCCTGAAGAGTATTTGAAAAGTCTTTTTCTTCTGCGTAAACCTGAACGGCCTGAAGCATGGAGTCGGCTCCGAAGATCATGGATTTAGGAGTCTGATTCGCATAGAATATCCGACGATATTCCTCCGCGGCTTCCGTTTTTTGCCCGCAATTGCGCAGGGCGTCGGCCCGGTCGCGAAGTAAAGTTGAAGTCCGCTGCTTTGGCGGAATCGAGTCGATTATTTTTAACGCGCGTTCAGACTCGTTGGTTTTCAAATAGTAAAGCGCAAGTTGGTGAGCGGTGGAATTACGAAGGGAACGATCCTTTTTGGCCTTGGCGTTTTTTAGAATCAGTTCCCATTCTTTGGGACATTCTGAGAGGTCCAGCGCGTTTGCTCCATCCGGCAACTGTTCGTTGAACTTTTTCATTGCCAACGTTTTTTGATATCGCGCGTGCATTGCGACGGAACTTTCTGGAAAATCAACGGGAATCTGTCCAAAAACTTCGACCGCTTCCAGATAACTGTGAAGTTTCATGAGCGTTTCGCCGTTTCGATATCGAAAAAACGCAATATTCAGAACCGGCTTTACTTCGGTTTGGGGCGTCAGATATTTGGCGAATTTCTCGTTATCCAGAATTTCCTGAAATTTCGCTTTTGCCTGAGCGTAATCTTCCAAACGGAAATAGACGTCTCCCAAAAGACGCAGCGCCCGAAGTCGTATTTCTGTTTCAGGAGCGTTTTCCAGGAGAGTCTGAAGCGTGATCATCGCGCCGCGTTCATCCGGTTTGGGTAAATTAAGCTGAACCTCTGCCAGAAGATAGAGCGCCTGATTCAAATCGGCAAACTGACGGGTGGAAACGACCAGTTTCAAATTACCAAGCGCGTTTTCGTAATTCCCCAACTGAATAAACGCCTGCGCTTCGCTGAAAAAAGCGTCCATTCGCTGCGGACTATCTGGAAAACGCTGTTTCAATTCCTGAAATTGGGTAACTGCGCGGCGATAGAGTTCGGTCGCCTCCGAGGAAATCGCGTAACTGCGGTCTGCAATTGTGTTGACGGTACCTATTCGGCTGCCTGTCGGTTGAAGAGGAAAGGACGCCGCATGTTTCAGGAAGGCGATTCCCAGAAAATAATAAATTTCATCCTGATGAGGATAGAGACCGTCGTTGGCGACCTTTTGAAAAAGGGCTTCCGATTCCGCGAAACGGCCCGTATGACATTGGCAGACGGCGAGATTGAATTCCGCATACGGGCGTTGATTATTATCGGGGTATTTTTTCAGAAATTCTTCCCAGCCGTTTTGAGCAATTTCGTATTCTCCTCCTTCCATGAGCGCAAAATTACCGTTAAACAGCGTGTCGGCGGCGATTCTGTCTTCCGCAAAAACATTATTTTCCAATGATATGCTGAAGAGTCCGTTAAATTTCTTTTGCGGCGAAAGAGAATTCCAGGACGTAATACGGGGGAGAATACCGCTCTGGACGGACTCCTGCCGCAGTCGAACGGCGGACTTTTCCGCAAATTTTATCTCGTAAATATTCTGAACGGATTCCTGAATTATTCCAGAAGTCATGAGTAGAAAGGCGATCGTAAATCGGCTCCCGACGATTTGCAATCCGCGCGCTGTATTTTCGTTAATTCCCTTCATGAAACTGCCTGTCCCTGCTTTCTCACGATTCGTGTGCGAGCAAAATTTCCCTGTTTTATTGCTCGTTTTCAAATTATAACAGATTGAAATTTTCGTTCAACCGTCTGAAACTGTTTTTTTGTGAAGATTTTCCAAAGTTCTTTGGTTTTCTTAGCTTCCGCAGCTTGTCTTTTGGAAAATTTAGGGAAATTTTAAATAAACGGAATTCTTTTCCTAATGAATCTTACCATATTTTTGCGTGTCTGCCAAATAATAATTTAGAAAAGATAGAAAACTTTTTTGGTTTTTATGCGGAATATTGAGAATTATTTCTTTAATCCAGAGAATTAGTATATTCATTAAATTTTATACAGTGGATAAATTTTTATTAAGTTGAAAAACTTTGTTGCCGATAATTTCACCGAAAAAGTTAAAATCTAATGGTTATTTCGATCATATCAAAAATCATGCCAGTTTTTTCTTATTGAAATGAGAAAAATGGAGGTTTGAGATCAATCGATATTGTTTTGTGTTTTTCAGTTAGTTATTGGCGATGAAAAACTCTGTCGTAAAAATATTTTGGTCTCGTAACGTCCGTTGGCTTTTAGTCGCAATATATTTCCTTTTGACTGGGAGTTTCGAGTTTTTTCTTCCGGAAGCAAAAGCTCAGCTCACCGTTGAAGAGTTTAACGTTCGGCTTGAGGAAATGGAAAGAGAGAACGCCGAGCTGCGTCAAAAGATCGAAGAGGCGGCGGAACTTCCAGAAAGGCTTGAAGAGGACGAATTACCGCCGTCGGTTTCTCCGGACATGATTTCCGGCGGATCTTCGGGGACGACAGCCTCTGATTCGCCGTATTCTTCTTTTCAGAATTCTTCCGTTTCCGACGAAGTTCCGGCGCCTTTATCGTCCGGCGGCGCCGACGACGAATTAAAAGAGGAACGCTCGTCCGATCGTTTGCCGCTGGAAAGACGCGGCGTTTCTGTTTTACCGGATTCCGCCGCGGGTAAAAAACTTTCCGAAGCGTTTCGCGAATCGGAACGAATGGTTGCCGTTGAGCGGAAATACGATTCGGTAACGCTGAATATGGCGCAGGATGATTTGGAAGCAGAATTGGCGCGATATAAAAATTGGCAGTGGAGCAAAGATAGTTTCACCTTCACGCCTTACGTCTGGTTTTGGCTGACGGGGACTCACGAGACCAATCGGATGTTCGCCGGCGATTATCCTCTTTGGGTGCAGAATGGAGATCAAAGCCACACTTATTTCGATATGAAATCAACGCGTCTTGGATTGAACGTAACCGCTCCGGAAACTTCCTGTATGCCGGGAGTTCGGATTAGCGGAGTTTTCGAGACGGATTTCCAGAATAATTACGTTTTGGAAAATCGCGGCGACATGGAGTTGCGAAAAGCGTATATTCAGCTCCAAAACGACGAGTTTATGTTTTTGTTCGGTCAGACGTGGGAGTTGCTTAGTCCGCTTTATCCGACGGTTTTGAACTGGGGATACGGTTCCGCGGGAGGAAACTTTGGTTTTCGCCGCGCACAGGTGCGTTACGATCGTTATTTCAAAAGGAATAACGGGAGATTTGCCGTTCAGGGATGCCTTCTGACTTCGATTACTTCAAATTTCACCGAGGCGGACGGGACGGTTTATTCCGGAAAGGTCGGACGTTATCCGGAGTGCCAGCTTCGGTTGGAACGAACTTTCACAAAGACGGATTTTTGGGATAACGCGATGTTTGCCGTCGGCGGAAAGATTGGTGAAAAGGAGTATGTTAAGGTTGGCGATGAGTTTCACCGGACTTCCTGGGCGTTTACCGCGGATATGAAAATTCAGTTTAACGACATGTTTTTTGTCCTGGGAGAATTTTATGTCGGAGAATTACTGGCGATTAACTGCGCCGGAATTATGCAGGACCTGAATCCGCAGACCCGCGAAGACGTTGGGGCTACCGGAGGATGGATCGCTTTAGGGTGGAATCTTATGCCGGAACTTCATTATTCCGTTGGATATTCGATAGACAATCCCTGGAATTCAACGCTGTCAAAAGGAATGAAAGGGAAAAACTATTTTGTTTTTACGAATATTTCGCGAGATCTTACGAAGTCGATTAATGTCGGATTCGAGTATGAGTTCTTTGAAACGGAGTACGTTGAAACAAATCACGCCCATTCGCATGTTTTCATGATTTGCACGATGGTGAAAATCTGATAAAATTCCGTCGGAGAGTCTGAAAGAGAGCCTGAAGGATCGCGAGCCCGTTTTCCGAGTTGGAGAGAACGGGCCTGATTTTTTTTATATTTTCCGCGATTCTGGGGAATAATCAAAACGTTCCGACGGCGTGGCGAACGATTTTAACCAACTGATTAACTGATTAACGGGTCAGAATCAGCATGAGAATTCCGACGGGAACAAGGTAAAAAGCGAAATATCCCAGACTTCTGGTGCGAAGGATACGAATCAGGAACGAGAGAGATAACAAACTAACGAAGAAGCAGACGATGAAGGAGACCAGAAGGGGGAGGAAACCGATGCTTTCAGGAACGCCGTCTTTAAGAATTTTCAGAAATTCAACGGCGCTTGCGGCGCCGATAGCGGGAATCGCCAGAAGAAAAGAGAACGTTCCCGCGTCCTGGCGTTTCAATCCGGAAAAAAGTCCCGCCGTGATAGTGGAACCGCTTCGGGAAAGGCCAGGAAGGACCGCGGCCGCCTGAACGCAGCCGATACCGAACGCGCGGATTAGCGAAAGCGTTTTGAGATTTCTTCGCAGTCCAAGTTCGTGCATTTCTCTGGGAGAGCGCCGCGACATTTTCTGGGCGAAAATAAGTAAAACGGCCGTAACCAGCATCATTGCGCCTGTGACCTGAACGCTGCCCAGGAGCCGTTCAAATTCAGATTCAAAGAAAATCTTAACCGTGAGGCCGACGATTCCTATCGGAATCGTACCGACGACCAGCAGTTTCAGGAGACGCATGTCCTTTCCGATTGCCATTCGAAACGTATGACGCCAATAAAAACAGACGATTGCCAGAAGAGAAGCGAAATGAAGGACAATTTCCAGAAGTACCGGTTCTTCGAGCGGATTAAATCCCGCTTTGGAAAAGAGGAGATTTAAAAACGCCAGGTGTCCGGAAGAACTGATGGGCAGAAATTCCGTTATTCCTTGAAGGATCGCCATTAAAATCATTTGCAGAAATAGCATATTTTCTCCGGGAAACAGGTGTTGAGCGAATAAATGAACGTGGAAAGCCGAACGTTGAACGATCGGAGGACGCGCTTACGGAAGGAATGTTCCCGATGCTTTTTGGTAAATCCCCAAAACTGCCGGCGGATATAGGCGAACGTCCCAGGAATCGAGATTTTCGAAAGGGCTCCAATCAAAGGTTACGTCCGATTCCAACACAAAGACGCTCTTTTCCGGAGCGCTTGCGTGAAGATCACGCAAAAGTCCGAAAACGTCTTCCGCGCGTTCGTTAAAGAAAAAATAGGGCGGCGAACAGAAAACAATCCACGGTCGGTCGGCGGGAAGTTCCGGAGATTTTTTGTACCAGAGAAAAACGTCGCCGGGAAAAACCCGCGCCTGATCCTGAAGATTCAGAGATTCTATGTTTTGCTGGATAATACGGGCTGTTGGAAAATGCTGTTCCGTGAAAATGCATCCAGAGGCTCCGCGGCTCAGCGCCTCAAGACCTAAAGCTCCGGTGCCGCCGAAAAGGTCCAGAACGAAAGAATCTTTTACAAAAGGATGAATTAAATTAAACGCGGCTTCCCGAACCCGGTCTTTCATCGGACGCAAACGGCGATCTCCAAGGTAACTCAATTTACTGCCGCGGAATTTACCGCCGATAATACGAAGTCCAACGGGATCGACTTCCATTGAATAGGTGCCGACGTTTCGCCCGGCTTTGCGATTTCCCGCCTTGCGAAAATCGTCTGATTTATTGGCGGCGGAATGAATGGGAACAAATTGCGCTTTACGAGGATTGGGTCTGGCCATTTACGGAACTCCTTTCAGGATAACAAAATCTCATTCATTCTACACAAATTTTCATTTTATGGAAGACCTGTTTATGGTAATACTCGAGTTTTTTATGATTTTTTATTTTATGAAAATCTTTTCATGGTGGAAATGGATATTGGGGGCCAATAAAAAACACAGCGACAAAAATCGCTGTGTTCTATCCGTTAGATTGAGTTGAACTCAAAATATTTATTTGACGCGGAAGAAACGGGAACGATAAGTCGGACGCGCGACTTTCTGAACAGGAACGCAGGCGTTTTTGGCTTCTGCTTTTGCTTTTTCTTCGGCGGCTTTTGCTTCGGCTTCGGCCTTGGCTTTTGCTTCGGCTTCGGCCTTGGCTTTTGCTTCGGCTTCGGCCTTGGCTTTT
>CAZWOV010000165.1:0-6468 GCA_964635645.1 uncultured Planctomycetaceae bacterium
GCGCAGAAAAAGACGCGGGTAGGAACGATTTTTACTCCCAATTTTGAGGCGATGAGTTCATTGAATCCGGACTGCGTACTTCTTGCGAGTCAGGATGTTGAAAAAATTGCCAGAGTAAGAAGTTATGGTTGGAATCCGGAAGTTTTTCAGGACAGAACGATTGAAGACGTTTTTGAAACGATTCGCCGTTTAGGAAAACTTTTTAATACGACGGAACGCGCGGACCGGCTTGTGAAAGAACTGAAAGGCCGATTGGAGGCGCTTCAGAGAAAAACGCGTGAGAACGAACCGGTTCGGGTTCTTTTGGTCGTGAGTCGGAATTACGAAAGTTCGGGGCTGGAAGAGGTTTACCTTGCGGGGCGGGACGGACTTTGCGAACCGCTTCTCCGGATTGCCGGCGGAGAAAATGTTTATCCCGGTTCAATGCCGTTTCCAAAAGTTTCTGCAGAGGGGTTGCTCAGTATGGACCCCGATTTGATTCTGGAGATTATTCCGGATGAAATTTTGAAGAAAATGTCGAAAGAAACCTTGGATGGCGCGTGGCGGACGCTTCCTGAACTGAAAGCGGTGCGTAATCAAAAGATTTTTCGTATTGCGGAGAGCGAAGCCGCGTTGATTCCAGGTCCTTCAATGGTCCTTTGGGCAGAAAAAACCGCCGACATTCTGAGAAATTTTGAATAATTGTCAAAGAATATCAACTTAATAGTCTTCCTGATTTTGAAAATCTGATTATCGAATAGATTGAAACGAGTCTATTCGATAACCGGATTTCCAGAGATAAAGACGATTCAAATTATCTTATTTTTTTCAGCGACGCTTTCGATTTCTTCATTAATTGCGACGCTGCGTTTTTCTGAAATGGTTTCGCTCATTGCGTCCATCAGATTCATGGATCTGGTTGTCTGATTTGCCGATAAATTCTCCGCAAACGCGGAAGCGCTCATGCTCGACGCGGTCGTTTGGGAAGGCGCGTTTCGAATAAAAGACATCGTACGGGCCGTGAGATTTTTAGATTTGAGACGCGTTTGAATCTGTTCGCGTTCGTCCGTTCGCGCTTCCAGAATAGTTTGGAGCGCGTTCAGGATCTTTCGATAATATCGGTCAAAGTGAGGATCTCGATTCCGCCTCTCAGAAAAAGCGGCCTCTTCCGATTCTTCCAGCGAACCGAAAATATAGTCGATCATTAAATTTTCATCTTGCGGATTTAACATTTTGAGACTCGCTTTTAAATAATTAATACGTCTAAACTTAACCGAAAAACAAACGCAACTGGAAAACATATTAAAATAAGCGCTATTTTAAATTTTCCAAGCCGCTCCAGAGTAAAACGCAAATATGGTTTGCGACGGGGGCAAAAACGGCAGTTTGAGAATATCAACATTTACCATTACGAAATTAAAGACTTTTTTGTTTTCATATGTCGTAGTATTAAATAAAATTTTTTTCAAAAATACCCGAGAGGAATTTTATTTCGTCTGAAAGATTGAAAAGAAAAATGAAATTAATCGTCGTTGACGCCCCGCAACATGAGCGCGAGTTTTTTGATTGCGGTATGGAGTCTGCTTTTGACGGTGCCAACTGGAATATTCAAAATTTCAGCTACTTCGCGATATTTAATTCCTTCGTAATAGACAAGCAAAACGACTTGCCGCAGCGTTTCCGGAAGACGTTCGATTAATTTGCGGATTTTTTCGGCGCGTTCGGCGCGTTCCAGTTCCTCCGATGGAGTCGGATTCGTTCCCGGCAGAATTTCCAGTAATGATATTCCCTCCAGCTCTTCCCCGGGCAGTTGCAGGTTTTTTTCAAGGCTTGCGTGATTATGTCGTTTGTTGCGGCGTTGGATATCAATCGCCTGATTGGTTGCCACAATATAGAGCCAGGGACGGAATTTACGTCCGATTTCAAATTGAGAATTTTTCAGGTAAATCTGAAGAAACGTTGTCTGAAAAGCGTCTTCTGCCAGTTGAGCGTCGCCAAGGAAATGTTTCAGATAATGGTAAAGTTCGTATTCATATCTCAAAACAAGTTGTTCCAGATATGTTTCCTCCTGAGTGTGGCAAAACGCTTCCATCAATTCTTCATCGCTCATGGAAGAAGGATTGGGCAGTGAGGAACGATAGGAGGTCATACTTTTTCCGTTATCAAAAACAGGTTGATTACTTTGGGGGAACAATGAATCGGGATTGGAGGCGTAGAAATTTCGAAAACGAAAAAATGCGTTTAACGCTAACGCCCGTCCTCGTTTATCGCCATAAAAAAGAAAAGACTATTAATTCTTTTCAGGTTGGGAATTTCTAAAACCTCTACCGTTTATTTTAACTGATTTTTTATTTTTAGCAAGAGCTTTTGCCGCGCTCGGGTTCTTTTTGTTAAAAAAATATCTTAAAATAGAGTTTAACTTTTTCTACTCTACTCAATTTTACCCGTTGTTTAAAAATGATTTCGGGATTTCGGCAGATTTTTTTAAATATCTGATGATAAACAGAAGTTATCAGCAAAAAAACATTTCTGTTTCGTCGAGGGATCCACTCGGCCAATATCGACGCTTCAGAGTAAAATCGTTCCGCGCGGTTTAAATTTTTTTCAATTGCTGGGAGTAATTCGGTATGATTTTCGCTGAGAATTCTATTTTTGATTATCTGCGCCTGATATTTTTCCCAATCTTTTTCCGACATGTTTCGGCTGACGTTTTGATTTTTTTTCGAGAGAGAAAAAATATCGTCCCAATCTTCTAACGGAAGATAAAGTCTGTCGTTTTGGGCGTCTTCAACGACGTCGCGAAGGATATTGGTCCACTGCAGCGCTTTTCCGCATGAGATAGCCGCTCTGGAAAGAGGCGTGTTTGCGTCGGGAGTAATTTCTTCCGTCGGCGCGCCCCAGATATGAAGACAGATTAATCCTACGGCGGAAGCCACCTGATAGCAATAGTCTTCGAGTTCCTCGGCCGTTCGGAAAAAATTTTTTTCCAGATCCGTCTGAACGCCGCGAAGAACTTCAAGAAAGTATTCGGCTGGAATGGAGTACTGACGGATCGTTTCTAAAACGGCGGGCAAAATGGAATAAAACGCCGCAGAAGGAAATTGGGGAGACGGGGATTCGGGAAAAACATATCTGGGATTTTGCAGAACTTTAAGAAACGTATCTTGAGAAAATTCCAGAAAATATTTGCCCTCGGAAACAGAACCGACGTCGTCGGCCATATCGTCAGCCAGACGCATAAACGCATAAACGGCTTCCATTGCGCGGCGTTCGCGTTGAGGAAGAAGCCGAAAGCTGGAAATAAAGTTGGAGCCTGAAGATGCGCAAATTTGGGCGCAATAATCGAAACTTTTTTGAAGTGATTCCATATTCTGCGCCTGTTTTGTGGAAAAGAAAACGAATAACGCCGAAAATTTCAGTCCCAAACGCGGAAAAGGGGATTTTCGAGAAATTTCATTTCCTTTTTATTAGGAGCAACTCGACTGAAAGACGACGCAGCCGGTTTACGCTTCCGATTTTTTTCCGATAAAAATATAGTACGGCACGCGAATAATGGGAATGTACGGTATTTTGAGATAACTTTCATCGCATTTCTGCGTTTGAAAAAGACTTTCCAGATATGGGAGATGATCTTTTGAGAGAAATACGTTATCCGTACTGAAATGAACCGGCCAGTAGTTTCGCGTAAACCAGGAATGTTTTGCATGGCCTTCCGTCGGCCATTTTCTGGCGACAAAAAAATCAACGACGCCAACGGTACCCCCCGGGCGAAGAATACGCAAAGCGTTCTGCATGGCCGCGAACCAATCTGGAATCATGGTCAGCGAGTATGAAAACGTAACGACGTCGGCGGCGCCTTCTGGGGGCGTCCAGGTCGTAGCGTCCGCTTCCACTGCTTCCACGTTTGTCCAGCCGTGAGCGTTAATACGTTCCTGAGCCACTTTGAGAAGAGAACTTGCCAGGTCCACGACGTAAACTTTTTTCAGTTGAGGAATTAAATCCGCAATATTTTCCAGATTAGCGCCGGTTCCGCCTCCCATATCAACCCAAACGGCATTTTGCTGATTTGCCGCCGCTTTCATCATTTCCGCGCGGCCAACGAGAAAACGTTTTCGGAATTCATCGTATCCCTTTGCCTGACCAGAGTAAAAATCATCCAAACGTTCAGCGTGACTCTTTCCCTTACCATGTCGAAAGATCATATGGAACAAAATATTTAAGTCGGAACAGAATCCCATTGAATTTGACCTTTAAATTAAATTTTAACTCTGTGGTAAAGTTTTTGATAAATGTAATCTCAAAAAATCTCCAGTTACCGTTCTTGCGCGTTTAACAAAAAACGTCGAAACGATATGTTGTTCGGAACCGTATTCGCCGCGTTGAATCCATATGCGGAATACCTCAAGACTTCCCATCCTGAAATACTCCGATACGACTTTGAATGAAATTCCGAAAATTCCGGACGCAGAAGTCTGACGCCGGGACTCCGGGCGTCAGAAGGGTTGATTCCGTTTACCGGATAAGGTCTGCGACGTGGAAACTCCCATAAGTGTGGACGCGGTCCAGCTCGTGAAGTTTTGCCGTTTCCTCCGGATGCATTTTGAGGTGATCGGTAATTTTTTCTTTGACGCCTTTTCCAAAATCAATTTCGACTTTTTCAAGGAAATCGGTTTGGAATCCTCCGGAACGCCACATAATTCGCGCGTCTTCCGTAGCGCGAAGAAGGATCGCTTCCCACTCGCTGACGAGACATTCAAACATATTGTTTGCCAGCCAGTCCATATGGTCAAGGAGAATAAAACGGGAGATTTTCACGTCGTTTTGACGCAAAAATTGTTCGACGGAGGCCGTATGCGTCGTGACCTGATCCGCCAGGCCGTTTTTAAGTTTGAGGAAGTTTTCTTCGGTCAGGTATTCCGGGCAACAGTCTTTTGTGTATTTTCCCGTCATGTAGACGCGCCAGAAATAGTTATTGGCGATAGGCAATTTGCAGAAAACGGCTTCCAGACAGTCTTTCATGAAAAGCGCGATCTGACCTTCGTACTGAGATTCGACCTGGATACGCTGAGAAAGCGGTACGCCAAGCATCGCCAGGGTCGTGTCGCGATTGAGGAACCAGCGGAGTTTTCTGGTCCAGAATTTAGATTCGAGTTTTTCGTAATAAATTTTCTGCTGTTCTTCAATAGTTTTGGCGTTCAAAAGCTCGTTGACCGCCGGGCGGCAACCGCTGCGATCTACATACCAGTTAATCCAGCGGGCGAAGTATCCGGAAGTTCCGTGCCAGTAATACGGGATTTTCTCACTCTGAAAATAGTAGAGTTTTTTGTCCCAGAATTTCTGCGCTTCTTCAGGCAGCGCGGGACGGAGCGTTTCATTGTAAAGTTTTTTAATTTCAGGATGCCAGCCTTCCCCAAGCAACTGCCAGTAGTCTTCATAGTTCAGGAGTTTGGCCGCGGCTTTTTTAAGCTCAAGAACCGCGTTCTGACGGTAATTCATGTCTACCGCGTAGACGTGCCGACATCCTTTCAAAATGTAATCCAATGAATTGCAACCGGCGCTGGTAATAACCAAAACGTTATCTTCAGGACGAAGATTCAGCATCTGTCGGTCAATTTCCGGATCTTCCCAGCAAATATTGTAGACGAGATTATTGCCATGAACGTGACGAAAAACTATGGAATTGATTTTTTCGGAAAACGACATCTTGTGATTCCTGTCTGACCTTTGTATTGAATGAAATCTTGAAAATTTTATGACATCCCGATATTAGCATCATCTAATTATACCCTGCTTTTACTTTTTTTCAAGGAGTACTGCCGCTAATTTTTTACCACTTTTTCAAATTGGCGGAAACAGGGATGAAAACGAATTTTTGTGTTTGTTTGAGTTGTTTTCAGGTTAGATGTTTTTGCCAGCGGTCTCTTGGTTAAAAATGTTCAGGAGATCTTTGTAAAATCGCGCGTATTGAATAGGGGTACGGCCGAAACAATCTTTTGCATTGGGATCCGCTCCGTACTGAAGAAGGAGACGAACCACCTGTGGATTGCGTCCGGAAATGGCGAAGTGAAGCGGCGTTTCCGCGTACGGCGTTGTTTTGAGCCGCGTATTGGCTCCCGATTCGAGAAGAAGTCGAACGATTGCTTCGTCGCCGCGTTTTGCCGCTCGATGAAGGGCCGTTTCATAAAAAAACGTATCGCGTTCGTTTACGTCCGTTCCGCTTTCCAGTTTTTTACGGAGCAGTTCCAGCTTGCCGAGACCCGCAAGTTCGTAGATTGGAGCCAGAATATTTTCCGACGGGGATTTTTCGGAACGTTGATTTTTTGCGGGAAACTCCGTTTGAAAAAAAAGCGTTTCCTGCATTGTGTTTCGTCTCTGCAAATCTGCGGACCCGTTTGGAATAATTGCGTCGGAGTCGGGGGCGTCGATTTCGATTGCCGCAGAGCGGGAAGAAGATGGAAAAGTTTTATTTTCTTACGGATCGAACGCCTG
>CAZWOV010000166.1:0-6439 GCA_964635645.1 uncultured Planctomycetaceae bacterium
TTGCTTCCGTGTAGGAACAGCGTTGGAATTTGCTCGACAGAAGGTTATTCAGACGGTCGAGCAGTTGATGCGTTTCGTCAATTCGATCGTTGAAGAATTTCATGTCCTCGGCGCAATCCTCCAGTATCGTTTTGACGATGAATTTCAGGAACTTTTCAACAAGTTCCATGTTGTCCTCAAGCAGATAGAACGCCATTTCCGGCTCAATCATCTAGAATTCAGCGAGGTGGCGCGGCGTGTTGGAGTTTTCCGCGCGGAAGGTCGGGCCAAACGTGTAGACTTTTCCAAATGCGTGCGCGTAATTTTCTACCGCAAGCTGTCCCGAAACCGTCAGAGAGGTTTTTTTACCGAAAAAATCGTTGGAGTAATCAATCTTTCCGTCCTTGGTTTTGGGAAGATCTTCCAGATTCAACGTCGTGACTTGGAACATTTCGCCAGCCCCTTCGCAGTCGCTGGAGGTAATCAGCGGCGTGTGGACGTAGGTGAAACCTTCATTCTGGAAAAACTGGTGAATCGCGTAGCTGATTCGGCTGCGAACCCGGAAAACTGCGTTAAACGAATTGGTTCTGGGTCGAAGATGCGCAATCGTGCGAAGATATTCGAACGTCGCGCGTTTTTTCTGAATAGGATAATCTTCCGCCGCGTATCCGTAAATTTCAATTTCCGTCGCCTGAACTTCCGTCGGCTGCTTATTGCCGGGAGACTGAACTACCATGCCGGTTACGGCAAGGCTGCTGCCGGAGGTGAGTTTTTTCACGTCTGCATAATTAGGCAACGTATTGGGTACGACAATCTGGATATTGCCGAAACAGGAGCCGTCGTTCAGTTCGATGAAACAAAATGATTTTTGATCGCGGCATGTACGCACCCACCCCTGAAGAAAGACTTCCTTACCGATAGCTTCCGCGTTGCGAACGGACTTAACACTCATTTTTTCCGACATGTTGTTCTCCAGACCGGATCTGACGCCTGGTCCATTTAAAAAGTAACCTCTGAAATTTGTCTAACAGAGCTTGTCTCCAGAATCTGAAACGCCGTTGGTTAGTCGTCGAAAATCGCCGCCGCGGTTTGTTTCGCCGCCGCTCGATTCGAATCGCTGATAAAATTTATCCGCCGTCTGCGTTGGAACGGGCGTTTCAGCGCCAAAAAACTTCTCTCCAATTTTAGTCCAAATTGCGGAAAACACAAGGTCCAGCCCCCGTATTTTTAAGAAAATTTTTCATTATTTCCGGAAACGGTTAAAAAAGTCTGCGTTTTTCGATATGAAACGTCGAACTGTGAAATTTTGCGTAAAATCCTGAAAAGCGAGAATTGCCGCGCGGGAAAAAGGATTTTTCCGATTTGTCGGTTTTTGCTTTGGGGATAGTCGGCAGTTTTTGTAAAAATAAAAGAAAATTTTTAACGGTTTAAAGAAATTGCCGATAAAATGTTGTCAAAATCGCTTGACATAAAATTTAAATTTGGTATACTTTAGTTGACTGAATGCGTCGTGTTGAAGGGCGACGGCAGGACGTCGAAAAAGTTATCGTCAGGCAGGAAGACCACCTTGGAGAGCGCGGGCTTTGTGCCTTGTTTCATTTTAGCTATTGGAGTAAAAAATGCAGGAAACGATTGAAAAGACCCAGGAAATGATTGATCATGAAAATGCGATCAAACAGATTCTGGCCGACAACAACAACGACCCGAGCCGCCTGATTCCAATTCTTCAGCAGATTCAGGAGATGGATAAATATCTGTCGAAGGAAGCTATCGAACAGGTTGCAATGGAACTGGATATTCCGGTCTCGCATATTTACGGCGTAGCCACGTTCTATGCTCACTTTTCCCTTAATCCGAAAGGCAAGCACATTATTCGTCTTTGCGACGGAACCGCCTGTCACGTTAAGAAATCGCACGGTATTCTCAACAAACTTTACAGCAAGCTGGATCTTACCGACGAAAATCGTACGACTAAAGATCTGCTCTTTACGGTTGAAATCGTGAGCTGCCTTGGAGCTTGCGGTTTGGCCCCGGTCATGGTTCTGGACGAGCATGTTCACGGTCAGTGTACTCCTGAAAAGGCGGAAGCTCTGATTGATGAAGTCATCGCCGGCGAAAGCGCTACTAACTAAAGGAAAAGGAGCAAAAACGAAATGAGTAATTTGATTCCGCTTGAACAGCTTGCCGAACAATTCCAGGCCTCTACGTCGAAAATGAAACGCCGTATTATTATCTGCGGCGGTACCGGATGTATCGCTAACGGCTCGATGCAGGTGCGCGACGCTCTTGTTGAAGAGCTGAAAAAAACCGGCGAAGACGTCGTCGTTGAAATTACGGACGGCCATCTTGAACATCCCTTTGACGGCACGTACGTTTCCAAGTCCGGTTGCCAGGGGTTCTGTCAGATGGGTCCGCTCATGCGTATTGAGCCGGAAGGAATTTTCTATACGAAAGTTAAGCCTTCGGACGCGGCCGATATCGTTCAGAAAACGTTGATGAACGGCGAGCTTCTTGAACGTCTCGCTTACGTCGATCCTACGACGAAAAAAGCCTGCATGAAAGAAGATGAAATCGCTTTCTATACGGAACAGTATCGTATCTGCCTGAAAAATTCCACGATTGAACCGGAAAACGTTCGCGAATACGTTGCCTGCGGCGGTTATCTGGGCGCCCGAAAGGCCATCACGACGATGACTCCCGCCGAAATCTGTGAAGAAGTGCTGAAATCTGGGCTTCGCGGCCGCGGCGGAGGCGGATTCCCCACCGGTTTGAAATGGAAATTCACTCTGAATTCTGCAAACAAAGACCCGAAACGTTACGTTATCTGCAACGGCGACGAAGGCGACCCGGGCGCGTTTATGGACCGTTCCGTCATGGAAGGCAATCCCCATACCGTTCTGGAAGGTATGATGATTGCCGGTAAGGCGATTGGCGCCGACGAGGGCGTCGTTTACGTCCGCGCCGAGTATCCGCTTGCGGTTGCGCGTATGCGCCGCGCTGTGGAAGACGCTGAAAAATTCGGTCTCCTGGGCGATAATCTTTTTGGAACGGACTTCTCCTTCCGTATTCGTATCATGGAAGGCGCGGGCGCGTTCGTCTGCGGCGAAGAGACCGCTCTGATGCGTTCCGTCGAAGGTAATCGCGGTATGCCGATGCCGAAACCGCCGTTCCCGGCCGTCTCCGGTCTGTACGGAAAACCGACCGTTATCAATAACGTTGAAACTCTCGCTTCCGTCCCGTATATTCTCCGCGAAGGCGCTGAAAAATATGCCTCCGTCGGTACGGAAAAGTCTCCCGGAACCAAAACGTTCGCCCTCACCGGCCACGTCGCGAATACCGGTCTGATTGAAGTCCCCTGCGGCACGACGCTGCGTCACATCGTCTATGATATTGGCGGCGGTACGATCAACAACGACGGCAAAATTACCGGCGAAGACTTCAAGTCCGTTCAGATCGGCGGTCCGTCCGGCGGATGCCTTACGCCCGATATGCTTGACATGCCTCTTGATTTCGATTCTCTCCAGAAAGTCGGCGCTATCGTTGGTTCCGGCGGTCTGGTAGTTATGAATAATCAGACGTGCATGGTCAGGGTCGCCCGTTTCTTCATGCAGTTTACGCAGAATGAATCCTGCGGTAAATGCACTCCGTGCCGTGAAGGAACGAAACAGATCCTCTCTCTGCTTGACGACATCATTAAAGGCCGCGGCACGCTTGAGACTCTGGATCTCCTTGAGGAAACCGCGAAAGCCGTTCAGCTCGGTTCGCTCTGCGCACTGGGCAAAACGGCTCCGAATCCGGTTCTTTCTACCCTGCGTTATTTCCGCGACGAATATATTGCCCATGTCGTGAAGAAGGTTTGCCCGACCGGCGAATGTTCCGCGCTGGCCCGTCCGGAAATTGATCCTGAAAAATGCAAAGGCTGCACCATGTGCGCGAAGAAGTGCCCGGTCGGCGCTATTTCCGGTTCTGTGAAACAGCCGCATGTGATCGACGCTGACAAATGCATTAAATGCGGCGCCTGCAAGGCCGCGTGCAAATTCGGCGCAATTAAGGGTTTCAGAGGTTGAAATACCGATACGGTTTCAAATAAAAGGAGTTAAAACAATATGTCCGATGTTAAAAAATTGACCGTCAACGGTATTGAAATTGAATTCACTACCGAACGCAATATTCTTGAAGTCGCGCGTAAAGCCGGTATTAATATCCCGACTTTCTGCTATAAATCTGAATTGAGCATTTACGGCGCGTGCCGTATGTGCGTTTGTGAAGTTGGTATGCCCGGTCCGGACGGAAGCGCACGTACCATGCTGATGGCGGCCTGTTCTACCGCTCCGGCAAACGGAATGATTGTGAAAACGGATACGAAAGATATCCGCCAGATGCGTAAAGTTGCCGTTGAGCTTCTGCTCGCGAATCATACCGTCGATTGCCCGAACTGCATTCGCAGCGCGGATTGCGAACTTCAGGACGTCGCCCGCCGTCTTGGCGTGAATACTGTGCGTTATACTGCGAAACGCACGATTGACGAGATTGACGATTCCAGTCCGTCTATTACCCGCGATCCGAACAAATGCATCCTCTGCGGCAACTGCGTCCGCGTGTGCAGCGAGCTTCAGGGCGTTCACGCAATTGATTTTCAGCGCCGCGGTTCCAATGCCAAAGTCGCGCCTGCTTTCAATGGTAAACTTGCCGATAGTTCCTGCGTGAACTGCGGTCAGTGCGCCGCGGTTTGCCCGACCGGCGCCATTACTGTGAAACAGGATATCCAGAAGGTCTGGGACGCTCTTTACGATTCCACGAAAACGGTTGCCGTTCAGGTTGCGCCGTCCGTTCGTATGGCTCTTGGCGAAGAGTTTGGTCTCCCGGCCGGTACGAATGTCGAAGGGAAAATGGTCGCCGCTTTGAAACTGATGGGTTTCAAACATGTTTACGATACGAACTTTACCGCCGACCTGACGATTTGGGAAGAAGCGACGGAATTCAAAAATCGAGTCCTCAACGGCGGAACTCTTCCGATGTTCACCAGTTGCTGCCCGGCTTGGGTGAAGTACGCGGAAACTTTCTGCCCGGATATGCTTCCGAATCTTTCAACGTGCCGTTCGCCTCAGGCGATGTTTGGTTCCGTTGCGAAAAAGATGCTTCCGGCCGAATTGGGTTGCGAACAGAAAGATCTCTTCCTTGTTTCCATTATGCCCTGTACCGCGAAGAAGATGGAAGCGGGACTTGACAAGTTCATGGAAGAAGACGGCACGCCTGAAAACGACGTCGTCATCACGACTTCCGAGCTTGCGCGGATGATCAAATCGATGGGAATCGATTTTGCCGCTCTTGAGCCGGTTCCGTTTGACAAGCCGCTTGGATTCGGTACTTCCGCCGGCCTTATTTTCGGTACTTCCGGCGGCGTTATGGAAGCCGCTCTTCGATATGCTTACGAAGATTTAACCGGTACGAAACTTCAGGATATCAACTTTACCGCCGTCCGCGGTATGGACGAGCTGAAGACGGCCTCCGTCACGTTGAACGTGGGCGGTAAGGACGTGACGATTAATGTCGCGGTCGTTTACGGTCTGAAGAAGGCCGGCGAGCTGGTTAAGAAAATCAAGGCTGGCGAAATCGACGTTCAGTTTGTTGAAGTCATGGCTTGCCCGGGCGGATGTATTTCCGGAGCCGGTCAGCCGATGGGCGTTAATCGCGCGAAGCGCGTAGCCCGACAGGACGGCACCTATGCGTCCGACGCCTCCGCCGAGTTCCAGAAGTCTCAGGATAACCAGACGGTTGCGGATTGCTACAAATCGATGTTGGGCGGCGCTCCGAATTCTCACGAGGCGCACCATCTGCTTCATACCGTTTATCAGATTCGCGATATTGTGAAATAAGTAACGGTTTTGCGGTTTTGCAACGTAATGAAAAGGCCGCCGTTTCGGGCAGTTTCCAATAAGACGGCGCGATAACACCGACGCGGAATCTGCCGTACAGGTTGCGGCGAGAAAAAAGGCGATATCTGGTTTTGTAATCAGGTGTCGCCGTTTTTATTTTTAAGAGAACGTTTTATCCGGTTATTGGAGGGCGGAGTTCTATTTTAAGGAATCCGTTTAATTTAAGTTTTTGTTGAAAATCTCCTCCATTCTTTTGATGTGTTGAAATTTTCACAATTTTATGATAAAATGAAATTTAGAGCGATAAGAATGGTTGCGTAATCGTCGAAAGTAATAAGAAACGGGGCGTTTCCGATTGACAATGGATGATGAAATCAGGCGACCGACCGCGAGCGGAAGATGTTTTGAAATTTAACCCGGCGAAGAGGAGTAATCACGCCATGATTGATACGAAGAAGGAACAGGAGCGGGACGAACTGTACCGCGCGATATGGGCGATTGCCGACGGTTTGCGCGGAAGCGTCGACGGATGGGATTTTAAGTCCTATGTGTTGGGTATGATGTTCTATCGTTATATTTCTGAA
>CAZWOV010000167.1:0-6419 GCA_964635645.1 uncultured Planctomycetaceae bacterium
AAGGATAGGACTTCCCGCCGGTTCTACCGCGACGATTTTTACGTTGGGAATCCGTTCCTTCAGAATTTCTCCAACTCCGGTAACAGTTCCCCCCGTTCCGACTCCGGCGACGAAAAAGTCAATTTTGCCGTCGGTATCGCGTAAAATCTCTTCGGCGGTCGTTTTCCGATGAACGGCGGGATTTGCCGGATTTTCAAACTGCTGAGGAATGAACGCGCCCGGGTTCTGCGCCTTAAGTTCCTCCGCTTTCTGAATCGCCCCCTTCATTCCTTCAGACCCTTTCGTCAACACCACTTCCGCACCGTATGCGCGGACCAGTTTCTGCCTCTCGACGCTCATTGTTTCCGGCATCGTCAGAATTAAACGGTAACCGCGGACGGCCGCCGCCAGCGCCAGACCAATTCCCGTGTTTCCGCTTGTCGGTTCGATGATCAAACCGCCGGGTTGAAGCAGACCTTCTTCTTCCGCGGCAAGAATCATCGCCAGGCCTACTCGATCTTTTGCGCTTCCTCCAGGGTTGAAGTATTCCACTTTGGCAACGACTTCCGCGTCGGAAGAATTTAATTTCCCGATTCTCAAAAGAGGCGTATTGCCGATCAGTTCTGTCATCTGATTTGCTATTTTAGCCATTTTTTCCCCTTTCCGTTTTTCAGAAATGAATGAAAAGCAAAATTTTGAAGATTGAGCCAGACTGTTTTTTTATTTTACCAGAATAATCTCTTCTTGTCAAGTAGTGTTTTCAGAATAGAAAGATTTTTTTCTCCCCCCCTTGCAATTTTCAGGAATTTTGAGAGAATTAATGGAAAATGTTCGGCGGATCCCCTGCGTTCCGCCTTTTTATCTGAAAAACGTCTTGAAATTGGAAAGGCCTCCCCACGTCGAAGAATCGAAGAAATTTTTTGCAGTTAAGCGCTGGAATCTGCGTCGCTTCCTCTCTGCCATCCGTCAAACTCAACGCGGAAGTTGAATCGAAAATGAAAGAGCTTAAGATCGAGCGGGTTTCGGTTGATCTTGGTCTTGAAAAGCCGTTCCGCGCATTCCATATTTCCGACACGCATCTTTGTCTTGCCGATGAACGTGAGAATCAGCGGAAACTGAATCTTGCCGCCGGTCGAAGGAATTATTTCGGCAACAGCGAAGAGTACCTTGACGCGTCTCTCGCTTATGCGCAGAAAAATTCGCTTCTTCTTTTCCATACGGGAGATCTGATTGATTTTGTGAGCGAGAAAAATCTTGAAGCGGCCGAGAACAGATTTGCCGGGAGAAACTGTTTTGTTTCATCTGGCAACCATGAATTCAGCCAGTATGTCGGCGAGGCGAAAGAGGACGCCGCGTACAAAGCGCAGAGTTTTGCTCGCGTCCAGAAGGCGTTTCCGAACGACCTGACGTTCTGCTCCAGAATCGTTAACGGCGTGAATTTTGTCGCGTTGGACGACGTTTACTACGATTTTACCGCCAGCCAGCTCGCGCAGTTTAAAGAGGAAGTGAAAAAAGGACTTCCGATTATTATGCTTTGCCATGTTCCGCTCTATACTCCGGAACTTTACGATTATTCAATGAGCCGCGAGGCGGGCTGCGCTTACGTTACCGGAGCGCCGGCGGAAAAAGTTGCCGTTTATTCAAATCATCGCAGAGAACAGCAGACGGCGAACGAATCGACGGTGGAATTTATGTCCTGGCTTCGGGAACAGCCTCTGGTTAAAGCTATTTTCTGCGGTCATCTCCATTATTTCTGGCAGGGACAGTTTTCGCGGCATACCAGACAGTATGTCGTTGCCGCAAATTATTGCGGAAAAGCGTATGAGATTGAATTTAAATGAAATTTCAATCTATTCTTCGTAATTTTTCGTTTTGAATCCGTTTGAGGTCCGCTGTTTATTCTTGATTTTCAGCGGACCGGTTCGTTTCCATATCCGGAGGATTTAATGTCCGTTTCTGAATTGTTTTCCCCCGTTCTTTTTTTGTTTTTGGCGACGCTGGTTTCCGCGGCGCGGGGCGACGCTCCGCTATTTCCTTTCAATGCGGAGGGCGCGGGATTGCCGCAAATCTGGACTCCGACGAAAGAAAAACCGGCGGGTTCCGACGGGTATGTTCGCGCTGTTGGAGATATTTTTGTCGATGATTCCGGCGAACGGTTGCGTTTTTGGGGAACGAATCTGCCGTTTAAATCCAATTTTCCCGAGAAAGAGGACGCCGCCGCATTAGCGAAACGGCTTCGTTCTTTTGGGTTTAATTGCGTTCGGCTTCATTTTATCGATACCGAAATCTGGGGAAAATATCGAGCTAAAGTTGGTTGCCGAAAAATGGACGAGGAGGAATTGGACCGTCTTGACTGGTTTATTTTCCAGTTGAAACAATGCGGAATTTACGTCAATATCAATCTCCACGTCGGGAGAACGTTGGACGAACGGGACGGAAATTTTCCGGAAGCGGATCGTCTTCCCAATATGCAGAAAGGCGTTGGGAGTTTTTTGCCGGAGATGGTTGAGCTGGAAAAAGAGTACGCCCGAAATCTGCTTACGCATGTGAATCCCTACCTCGGAAAAAACTATCTTGAGGACCCGTGCGTCGCGTTTATTGAGATCAATAACGAAAATTCGGTTCTTTGCGAGTGGAATTGCGGTCATCTGGACGATTTGCCTGAATTTTACGCGGAAAAGCTTCAGAGTCGATGGAATGCGTGGCTTCAGAAACGTTACTCGTCGACGGAGGAGCTACGCGCCGCGTGGAATTCCGTCAACGAGCCTTTGGGCGAGGAACGGATTCCGGATTGCGAATTTTCCAGCGCCGAATCTCTGGGGAAATTTCCTTGGCGTCTGGAGCAGGGACGCGATTCAAAGGCGGAGACTGTGGCGGATGAATCCGCGGGACTTTTGCGAATCGACGTCAAGAAGTCCGCCGCAGGGTGGGATCCGCAATTTTATCTGACGAAAAATAGCGTGAAGAAGGGGACTCCGTACCGCGTGGAATTTCGTATTCGTTCAACGGTTCCGAAGTATTTGATTTTTTATTTCATGGAAAATCATCCCGGCTGGCAATCAGACAAGAAGTGGTTTCCCGTCGGAAAGGAATGGAAGACGGTTCAGTTCGCGATGCGTCCAGATTTCACGGATTCCGACGTTCGGTTCGGCTTTGCTGGGCTGGAGGGAGTCGTCGAAATCGACCGGTTCAGCGTTCGGTCGGGCGGAGCGTTGGGATTGGGTGAAGGCGAGTCGCTGGAAGCGGGAAATATTCCGTTTGTTCGTTGGAACGAGTTGAGCGCGACGTATGAACAGAAACAGGATTTTCAGGAGTTTCTTCTCGATTTGGATCGCGAGTACTGGCAGACGATGTTTCATTGGCTTAAGGATGAATTGAAACCGAAGGCTTCAATTGCCGGTACTCAGTTGCGTTATGCCTCGACTTATGCGCAGGCAGAGATGGACTACTGCGATATTCATGATTACTGGGGCCATCCCGCTTGGCCCAATCGTCCGTGGGATATGGCCGACTGGTATGTTGGGAATCAGAGTTTTGTCGAGAGTTTACCATTTGAGCGAACGTATCTTGGGCTGGCTAATTATCGAGTGGCGGGCAAACCTTTTGTTTTGAGCGAGTTTAATCAGCCGTATCCGAATTTTTATTCCGCGGAAGGATTTGCCGTTGCCGCGTGTCTTGGAGCGTTTCAGAACTGGAGCGGAATTTATTCATATTGCTGGGCGCATAATCGGAAACATCGCGACGGCTTTTTATTTTTTGATATCTGTGAAAACCCGATTATTCTCGTTCATCATCCGGCTCTGGTTAATCTTTTCGCGCGTGGAGATATGAAGAGCGTTACGGAGCTTCCCGATCTGCCGACGGCAGTTCTGGAAATGACGAAGTCGGAGGAATGGGCGTTTCTGCGCGAGAATATCGGAGGATATCATCGGGCTCCAACGCCCCCGGGAATGAAGAGCCGCGACGCTTTTCAGGCTTACTGCGCGTTGCGCCTTCCTGATTTGAATATTTCCGAGCCGCTTGCCGATTCCGTTCCGGCCCTGAATCGTTCTCCCGGCTGGAACGCCGCGGCAAAAGAGCTTGCGCCGGAAAAGGCGTTGAAACGGATTGATTCTCCAACGGGCGAAGTTCGGTGGAACGGAGAGATTCCGGGAAAAGCGTTTTTTATGGCCGATACGCCGAAAACGAAGCTTTTTACCGGAAAAATTGCCGGGAGGACGTTTACTTTCAGCGACGGCGCGCGTTTGACTCCTGGAAAAACTCGTCTCGATTGGGCGACTATTTCGTTAACTCAAATTTCCGAAACCTCATGGCTCCTTGCCGCGACGGGATTCATGAAGAATTCAGGAGCGACTTTTCGGCCGTATGATCAACCGGAAAAGGAGGACGTCGAAGACTTGCGCTCGTTGGAAGATGCGAAGCTTTTTTCGCCGAATTGCGGCGAAATGCCGAGGCTGTGCGAAGGGATTCCTCTTTCGTTTGTTCTGCCTGTTCCCAAGGGGAAAGAAGCCGCCGTCTTCGCTTTGGACGGCAACGCGGAAAAAATGAAGTCGGACGCCTGCTCTGTTTGCAGAATTTCCGATTCGGAAGTCGAGATTCGTATTTCACCGGAGACAAAAACGCTTTGGTATCTGTTGGAAATCAAACCTCTGGAAGAATAGAGAGGATTTTTTTGAAAATACCGCCGCGGCATTTTCAGAAAGCCGCTGTTTTTCAAATTGAAATTTTTGGGAAATTTTCAGAAAAGATTCAGGAAAACATTGCGCGTAGAGTGAATCGTTTTCGTTTCAGGCGTAACGCCGGGGGAACGCTCCCGGTTTTGAGAAAAATCCGGGAGTTTTGGGCGTCTGAAAATACTTAATCGTGGTTTTCAGCAACGACTTTTCCTTCGATGAAGACTTTCAGGATTTTTGAGCCGAGTTCGAATACGGAGCCTTTGGAGAGGACGAGATTTGCGTCTTTGTCCGATTCAATGGAGCCGAGACGGTCTTCGAGTCCGATGTGACGCGCAGGATTTATGGTAATGGATTTCAGGGCGTCGAACGGAGTCATTCCGGCCTGAATGGCAAAACCAGCGCA
The DNA here is from genome assembly GCA_964635645.1 of uncultured Planctomycetaceae bacterium. Taxonomy (GTDB): domain Bacteria; phylum Planctomycetota; class Planctomycetia; order Pirellulales; family Thermoguttaceae; genus RGIG3701. Next base: position 5,059 of record CAZWOV010000167.1, read on the forward strand.
GAGTGGAAGCATTTCCTGCGGGATGACCGGCGCGTCGGTGATGATGGAAACGCGGCAGCCCGCTTCGGTCAGAATTCGGGCCGTTTCGAAGCATTTGTGCTGAAGTTCAAATTTTGAAGGGAATCCCAAGGTTGGCCCCACGGCGAGCGGGACGTTTTCTTTCGCCAGTTCTTCCGCGATAAGATGTCCTTCGGTCACATGTTCCAGAGTGATTTTCAGGTTGAATTCGCGGGCGATACGCAGAGCGTTAAAGAGATCGTTCGCCTGGTGCGCATGAGCTTTCAGCGGGATTTCGCGTCGCAGAACGGGCAGAAGCGCGTGAAGTCGAACGTCGAACGGGGGCGTTTTTGAAACGTTTCCCGTGGCGTCCTCAAGTCGTTTCAGGTAATCCCGCGCGCGAAAAAGAGCGTCTCTGAAAATGGCGGAAGTGGTCATTCGCGATGAGATTGTTTTTTCACGGTAGACGCGTTTTGGATTTTCTCCAAAAGCGCATTTCATGGCGACGGTTTCTTTCAGTACCATGGAATCGACTCTTTTTCCGCAGGTTCGAACGGCCATGAATGTTCCTCCGATTACGTTGGCGCTTCCCGGTCCGACTGCGACGGTCGTTATGCCTCCGCGAAGAGCCTGCTCCACCGCCGGATCAAACGGATTGAATCCGTCGATTGCCCGAAGATGCGGGGTGAGAACGTCGTTCAGTTCGTTTCCGTCGCTTCCTTCATATCCGATTCCGGAACCAAAAAGTCCGAGATGACTGTGCGCGTCGATGAAGCCGGGCCAGAGGTCAAGCCCCTCCGCGTTCATTATCTCAAGCGGTTCGTCCCGTCCACGCGCGGAGAAACCGGAAGGACTTGAAGTCTGCGGATGATGCGAATACGAATCGGTCGGGGCCTGAGAGATTGCGGTCGGTTCGGGTTGAACAGACGCGATTTTTCCGTCGCGAATAAGAACGGATCCGATGAACGGTTTCTCGTGGACGGCGTCGTGAATCAAGGCGTTTTGAATAAGAAGCATGAACGAAATTCCTTTTCTGTTTCTGTTTTTACGGATTTTATTCAAAAAAGCCCCCCTTTCGGGAGGCGGCGCTCAAAATGGGCAAAATTTCTCCAGAATTGCGAAAAAACGAATCGTTTAAGAAGTCGGTTTTTTGCTGGAAGATGACTTTTGCGGATTATTTCGACAACGCTTCAATTGCTTTCGCTATTTTAGCGCGTTGCCGGTAGATTGCGGACGGATTGGTATTGAACTGCGTCATGCTCGACGTAATTGAATCTGGAACAATCAAAAGCTCCTCGTATTTTTTACGTTCGGCAGGCGAAAGATCTTTTGCCGCCGCAAGTTTTTCGCGCAGAAGGTAAAGC
>CAZWOV010000168.1:0-6399 GCA_964635645.1 uncultured Planctomycetaceae bacterium
AAGATTATCTTGTGTTTAAGACGCGGGTGAAGGAAATTGAACAGTCTCTGGAGAAGGCGGTTGCGAGCAGGAAAAACGTTGAACTGGATTTGTGGATGGACACGTTCAACACCAAGCTTCTGGATATGTCGCTGATTCAGGCGCGGGCCAGGCTGGACGCCGCGACTTTGACTCCGGTTCGGATTGACGAAGAGCATGCTTTAAGCGTCGCCCGGGAGAATCGATTGGATTGGATGAACGCAAGAACGGCGCTTGTTGATAAATGGCGTCAGATTGAAATGGCGGCGAACGACCTGAAAAGCGACGTGACGGTGACCGCGGACGCAAAGACCACGCTGGAAAATTCTCACCGGAATTCTTCCCTGTCGCTGGGCGTGAGCGTTGATACGCCGCTTGACCGCAGAATGGAACGGAACGCCTATGCGGAAACGCTCATCAGTTACGATCGGGCAAGACGCGAGTATCTGCGTTACGAAGATTCCGTTCACAAAAACATTCGGAATCTGGTTCGTCAGGTCGACGTCGCGCAGTTAAATTTTGAATTGAAACGGATTTCTGTTTTCGTCGCCATGAATCGAGTGGATCAGGCTAACCTGCAGTTGCTTCAGCCTCCCAAACCGGATCAGACTTCGCAGTTTGGAGATTCTTTTGCCCGCGATCTCATCGACGCTCTGGACTCTCTCCTGTCGGCTCAGAATACGTTTGTGGAAAGCTGGATCGGATTTGAGACCTGCCGCATGGGCATTGAAATCTCGCTCGGTATCTTCCAGCTCGACGGGGCGGGCGTCTGGGTAGACCGCGGAGAACTGGATATTCTGGATTCGGCCTCGTTTACGGCGCCGGGGAGCGGAATTATCGCTCCGGTTACGGCGGCAACTGAAATTCCAACCGTTTCCGCGCCGCAGGGAAGAAGCGTTCCGGCGTATCCGCAGGTCGGAAATCAGGTTCGGTGAGCTGAAAAAGCGATTTTGAAATTTTTTCAAAAAGAGAGGGAGACGTTGAGCTGGAACGCCTCCCTTTTTGAATTGGGGAGCTAAATTTTTCTTCAGATGGATTCTATTCAATAAAAATAAACAAAAACAATAAAAAATCTATGTGTTGATACGAATTATCTTAATCGGAGATTTCGCGGGGTAAATCGCCCGATTTTGAAACAGGAAAAATCCGTAAATTTGGAATAATTTAACCCGTTAATAATTTTTTTGCTGAAAAAAATATTTTTTCATGAGTTTTTTAGGGGACGTTTGAATTTTTTGAGTTAAAATAAATACGTTTTACTTTAATAGTTGGAATCGTTTGGGGGTTTTTATGAAATATTCGATTTATGTTTTTTTGAAAACCGGTTTATGCGCCGCGGGGTCTTTGATTTTTGCCGTCGCTGGAGTTTTTGCGGATACGGTCGTTTCGTCGGACGTTACGCTTACGGAGGATTACCCGTACGCGGGGGTCGTGACGGTAAACGGCGGCGTTACTCTTGATTTGAATGGTTTTGACTTGGGAAGCCCGACGACCGGCAACGTGGTTTCGAACCTCGCGGGGAGCGGAACGATTACGAATACCGCAGAGGAAACGTCGATCCTGACGATCCGGAACGCCTCGAATAACGATGGTCTGGCGCCGACGATTACCGGCAATATTTCCGTGGCGTTTAATTTGTCCAACCGCGACGTCATCATGCGTATCAACAATACGGCCAACTCCTGGACCGGCAATACGCATCTGAATACCGGGCGTCTCCATTTGACTTCCGGGGACTGTATTGGCTCCGGCGCTCTTTACCTGAACGGGAATCTCGTTAATAACAGCAGTGGTTCCGTTCATCTGACGCTTAATAATCCAATTATCCTTAACGGCAGTAACGCTTCCATCCGCGCGGCGTACGGCGGGTCGATTACCATTGCCGGTACGATTTCTCAGGCCGACGGCGTCAATTCAAAATTTACGATTGGAGCTTTGGAAAGCGGCGCGAATACGTACAAAATCCTCGGCGCGAACGCCTACTCCTGCGGCACGTGGATTGGAGATTTCCAGTATTCCGGCATTACCCATAAAATCACTCTTGGTTCTTCGACTTCGCTTGGAACCGGACCGGTTCAGATGATTTCCAATGCGGCCGTGACCATGAACGCCGGAGCGACCGCTTTTGCGAACGCGGTTCATCTTGGAGGAAAGTCGCTTGCTTTCACCATGTCGGATACGTTTAATTTTACCTCAAAGGTCGATAATCTTACGAACGCGGGCGCTAACGCTTCCAATGCCGGAACGTTGTCTTTCAAAAATACGGCTTCCGATAAAACCGTTTCAATTGGCGCTTCGATAACCGGCGACGTCGATTTGAAATTCGATTCTTCAGCGACGACTTACTATCGATACTATTTGAAAAATTCAGAAAACATTGGCGATACGTATCTTAACGGCGGCGGTAGTTCCAGACTGCACGTCAGTTACGGTTCCGGATTGGGTAGCGGAAACATTTATCTTGACGGTAATTTGTGCAATAACAACGATGGTGGAAAGGTTTCATTCGATCAGGATATCGTCGTTTCCGGAGGATCCGCATCTCTGCGCGTCGCATATTCAAACAATAATCTGATGAACGCCTACATGCGGCTCAACGGCGTTATTTCCAGCGATTCGGCCAAAGATTCAAATTATTCTCTTACCTTTAATGCGAACGAGACGAATCCCGGTATGATTTTTCTGTACGGAGAAAATACTTTCTCATGTCCCTCTTCTTTTTCCGGATGGAATAATGCGAATCACGTTACCCTTGGTTCCGATTCGGCTTTGGGAACTTCCCGCCTGACGGTCAACGGTAGCGGAACGCTTTATCTCGAAGCGAATACGGAGGATACGGTAAGAAAACTGGCGAATGATATTTTTGTCAAAAAAGATAAGACGATTCGTCTGGCGACGACTTCGACCGTCTGGGCGAGCGACGCTGAAAACAGCGGCGTCTCTCAAAGCGCCGCGAAGGGGTCCGGAGCGATTTCTTCGAATATTACCGGCGAAGCAAATGCAAAAGTTATTTTCGGTCTTACCGACAGCGCGAGAAATTCCGGACGGATTACTTTTTCCGGAACGGTTGGGACTTCTGAATCGCCTATTGCTTCAAGCGTTGCCGCCGGGCAGAAATTTACGAGCGACCACGCCGCGTTTTATGGGGCGCTGTCGATGGATCCCGCGGCTTCGCTGGTTGTCGACGGCGGTCTGGACGTCGCGGGAGATATGATTGCTCCGAAAACGATTGAGCTGATTGTCGATAGTACGGAAGATGATTTTGATTTGTTTAATGTGAACGGTTCGTTAACGTTAAGAGACGACGCTTCCATTTTGGTGAACGCTGAAATCGGGCTTGATACGGCGAATCCGCTTAATAAGATTCTTGTCCTCGGCGCGTCGGAGGTTGTTGACGAATCAGGAAATACTTTGACGATGGAGGACGTGTTCGACCGGATTACCTGGGACGACTCGCTTTTCGCGTCGGACGCTTCGTGGAATTACGTCTGGAATCTGACTTCATCCGGGATCTGGCTTGAGGCGGATCCGTCCGCGGTTCCAGAACCGGCGTCCTGGATTCTTCTTCTGGCTGGTCTGGGAATTTTCGGAAGCCGTAAATTCCGCAGATACCGTTGAATTTGACGGAGCGAATGAAACCGACGGAATTTTCAGGATGAGTTTTCGTCGGATTGGGAATACTTTTATGAAAAAACAGGCGGCTTTTGAGAGAAAGGCCGCCTGTTTTTTGCTGGAAGCAGGTGAATTTTTCAGGTAATTAAATACCGCGTCTATGCGCGTTTTAAGAAATTTTCAGGAATGGATGAGTAAAAATCAAAAATTCTCTTTTTTCCACGTGAATTCCCGTGAAAATTGAACGTCTTCCCGACGAACGGCTTCCGCAAGCCGCCGATGAAACTCTTCCTGCGGGACGATATTAAGATTAAACTGTTCGGTGTGGGAGTTGGCAACCTGAACGTCGATAAGAGTAAATTTTAAAGTTTGCAGATGCCGAATCAACCAGGCAAGAGCGACTTTTGAAGCGTCCGTTTCCAGATGAAATTTGGATTCGGCCGCAAAGTAACCGCCAATCGCTTCGCCGTAAAGTCCGCCGACAAGTTCCCCGTTGCGCCAAACCTCGATCGAGTGTGCGAAACCCGCTTCGTGGAACGCGCAGAATCCCTCGATGATTTGCGGCGTAATCCAGGTCCCTTCTTCGTAGGGACGATAAACGCGAGCGCAGTTTTCAATGACCCGGCGAAATTCCCGGTCGATCGTAACGCTGAATTTACCGCTTCGCAGCGTTTGACGCAAACGGCGTGAAATATGAAAGGATTCCGGTTCGATTAAAGCTCTTTCCCAGGGACTGCTCCAAAGAATCGGCGCGTCCTCCGAATAGGGCCATGGAAAAATCCCGTGAAGATACGCGTCCAGAAGCCAATCCGGATCCACGTTGCCGCCAAGGGCCAGAATTCCATTCTCATCAGAGCTTGAAGGGTCTGGAAATCTGGACCAGTTCAGCTGACTGCGGATTTTCTGAATCAGGAAGTCCATCTTACGTCACGACCCTTCGGCGACTAAAAACCAAACGTATTTTTCGATCCTGCCAACGATTCAAAAACGTCGCTTGCCGTTTTCCAATCCGGCCAGCCTTCGCGCCAGACCAGAGCGTCCGGCGCAATTCGGTTTTCGTTGAGCCACGCTTTCATTGAATCGCGATTTACGGGACCGATTTGATTTCCAGACGTAGGATGAAGATACCACACGACGTCTGCGGGCCCTTCAAACGGGTCGGGAAGCGTTGGGGCCGCGGGTTGAATCGGCTGCTCCGGTTCCGTATTCACGGAAACGTTGGCATTTTGGGCGTTAACGTCCATGTTGCCCGCAAAAGTATTCTGCGACGGATTCGCATTGGAAAAAACGTCGTATCCCTGCGGGGTTCCCGATTCCGGAACCGTGTTCCAGTCCATCGGGATATGATTCAGGTCAATATTATCCAAAACGGGATTGGATTTTTCTTCAAAAGGAAAAAGACCTTCGCGTCTTGCGCGTTCCTCCCACTGTTTAGCAATCGGTAAATCTTTTGAGCCGGCTGGGCGCGTACTTTCAAACGGAATATCGAATTTGGCATGGCATTTCGGACAAATCCCGCGCTGACCAGCCTGAAATTCCTTAACGTTCAGTTTGTGTCCGTTCGGACAATAAAATCGAATTCCCATGATAAATCCCCAAAAAAAACGGATTGCTGATTCAAACGTCTTTTTTTAATTATATACGAAAAAAACAATTTGAAAAGAAGGGGGGAACAAAATTTTTATGCGGAAAGAGAAAAAGAAGGGATAAAAAAAGCTGCGGAAAACGAATCGCGTGAAAATTCCGTTTGATAAAAAGTTTGAAATTACCAGGCGAGTCGTTTCCGCAAAGCGCAAAACAGGCGGTTTTTAGTCGTTAATTGGTTCGACCGGACGATCCAGACGGATTCGCAGAAGATTATCTTTGACGATTCGTTCGTCGGCATTCAAACCTTTACGAATGACTCGCATATTGTCTTCCTGAAGCGGTCCGAGCGTTACCGTACGCATTTCCGGAATGTTTTTTTCATTCAACACGTAAACGAATCGCGTAGCCTGATTGGTACCGATGGTTTCCTCCGGAATGAGAAGGGTTTCGTATTTTTCCGTGATATTAATTCGGATATGAGCCGTCATGCCGGGCTGGAAAAGGCGCGCTCCGCCGACTGTTTTAGGATTTTCGCACACCGCGCGGATAAATCGCGTGCCGGAGTTTTGTTCAAGGGTCGGCGTCATGTAGTCGATACGCGCTTTATGGACGAATCCTTCGTCGCTGGAAAGGCGAAATTCAATTTCCTGGACCAGTTGCGCGTCAGGGTCGGCTTCTTTTCGTTTGTCGGCGATTTTTTTCAAACGCTGAACCGTCGCTTCATCGATATTGATGAAAATGAAAATAGGATCTATTTTTACGATTTTCACCAGAGACGTGGCGTTTGCCTGAATCAGGTTTCCAATGGAGATTTTGGAATCGCAGAGGTATCCGTCGATCGGCGCGTAGATTTTAGTGTAGTTGACGTCAATTTCGGCCTGACGAATTTTTGCTTTTGCCGTAGCGATTTCCGCGTCGCATTCCTGAAGTCCGAAGAGCGCTTCGTCATAGTCTTCGTCGGAAATAGCTCCGTTGGGCCGTAGCTTTTCCGCGCGCGCTTTTATGTTTTCCAGACGTTTTCGCCGTGCCTGAAGAACTTCCAGCTCGCCCTTTGCGCTGGCCAGAAGCGTTTCATAAACTTCGGAGTCGATTTCAAAAAGAAGCTGCCCTTCCTTCACTTCGTCGCCTTCGCGAATCAGCAGCTCGGCGTTCGAGTTTCTGCTCGAGGAGCTCCCGTCTGCG
>CAZWOV010000169.1:0-6365 GCA_964635645.1 uncultured Planctomycetaceae bacterium
TTCTTGATAAAGCGCAGGTTTTTCGAAATGCTTTTGACGAAGGCCGTCGAAAGTTTTCTTTTTTAAATGGACACACAAGCGTAACCCTCTTTTTTGAAAATTCCACCCGGACCCGTACGAGTTTTACTCTGGCGGCACAACGTCTTGGCGCGTCATGCGTCGCCTTCGCCGCCTCAACCAGCAGTTTGAGCAAAGGCGAATCAATCGTCGATACGGCCAGAAATCTCGAAGCGATGGGTTGCGAGTCTATGGTTGTCCGTCATTCCACGCCGGGAATTCCTCACCTTCTGGCGGAATCAGTGGACTGTTCCATCATCAATGCAGGCGACGGAGCGCACGAACATCCAACGCAGGGACTTCTTGATATCCTGACGATGCGTCAACGTCTCGGAAATCTTGAAGGAAAGACGGTCTGCGTCGTTGGAGACATCGCGCATAGTCGGGTAGCCCGATCCAACGCATGGGGATTGAAAAAACTTGGCGCGCACGTTATTGTTTGCGGCCCTTCGACTCTCGTTTCCCACTACTGGGAAGAAATGGGCGTGGAGTATTCGCACAATCTGGATTCGCTTCTTCCCAGAGTCGACGTTCTGAACATGCTTCGAATACAGTTTGAGCGTCAATTCACCAGTCCTTTTCCATCTATTCGAGAGTATTCCCTGCTTTTCGGCATGAACGGGGAAAGACTCCGACGCGCAAAACCAGATCTTCTGGTCATCGCTCCCGGCCCGATTAATCGCGGCGTCGAGTTAACGCCTGAAGTTGCCGACGGCCCGCAAAGCGCCATTCTCGACCAGGTGTCGAACGGATTGGCCGTTCGAATGGCAGTCCTCTGGTTAACCGACGGAGCCAGAAAAAGATTGTCGCTCCAAAAGCGGTAAACCGACTGCAAAATCAGAAAACGTAATCAAAGAAAATTTAGACAAACAGTCTTGGAAAATCAAAAAAATGATGCAGAGTATTCTCATTAAAAATGGGCGCGTGATCGATCCTTCCCAGGGAATGGACTGTGTCACGAACGTTTTAATCGAAAATGGCCGCGTTACAGGATTTGGGATTCAGCCGTCCGGCCGCGAACGCGAGATTGAAGCCGAAGGAAAAATAGTCGCTCCCGGTTTTGTCGATCTCCATACGCACCTTCGTGAACCCGGTTTTGAAGAAAGCGAGACGATTTTTTCCGGAACGGACGCGGCTTTGAACGGCGGCTACACTACGATATGCTGTATTCCCAATACGAATCCTCCTGTTGACACGCCGGCCGACGTCGAGTTTATTCAGGACCAGGCGACCCGCGCCGACCACTGCAACGTATGCGTAATCGGGTGCATCAGTAAAAACCGCGAGGGTAAAGAACTCGCAGAAATGGGAAAACTGGCCCGCAAAGGCGTCGTGGGATTCAGCGACGACGGGTCGGATATTGAAAACGCCGAACTTTTGCGCCGCGCCTTTGAGTACGCTCAAATGTTTGACCTTCCAATCATGTGCCACACGGAAGACAAAAATCTCGTCAATCGCGGCGTCATGAATGAAGGAATCGTCGCCACGCGTTTAGGAATGCGCGGAATTCCGTCCATTGCCGAAGACGTAATGACTGCGCGGGCAATTATGCTGGCCGAGTATACCGGGGGCAAACTGCACCTGATGCACATCTCAACCGCTAAAGGCGTCGAGCTCATCCGTGAAGCAAAGCGCCGCGGCGTTAACGTCACGGCCGAGGTCACGCCGCATCACCTCACGCTCACGGACGAATTACTCGTTTCATTCGACACGAACCTCAAAATGGCTCCGCCGCTCCGAACCCGGTCAGACGTCGACGCATGCATCACGGGATTGCTTGACGGAACGCTCGACTGCATCGCAACGGACCACGCGCCGCATTCCGCAGAAAAGAAACAAATGGAAATTGATCTGGCTCCTTTCGGAATTGTCGGTCTGGAAACATCGCTGGCGGTCCTGAATACGGAATTAATTCTTAAAGGTAAAATGACCTGGTTGCAGCTGATTGAAAAAATGAGTTGGAATCCGTCGAAAGTCGTTAAGCTTAAAGATGGAAAAGGAACGTTAAATCCGGGGTCCGTCGCCGACGTCGTCATCATTGATCCGGAACAGAAATGGACGGTTACGAAAGAAGAATTTCGTTCCGCGAGCGCTAATAGTCCGTGGCTTGGAAAAGAACTCACCGGACGCGCCATTTGCGTATTGGTAAATGGAAGAATTCGACTGTTCCGAAGATAATTCACGCTAAAACATGAGTTTCGGCGACTTTCAACGGACAAAAGAAAAGCAGAAATGGGAAATCCCATTTCTGCTTTTTCATTAGTCCCGATTCAACGCAGTGAACGTGAACCGCCTTTCAAATTTCAGACGGACGAAAGAATCTCTGAAAAATCGACGGTTATTTCAGAGCCTTAAGCCTCTCGGCAGCCTGTTCCGGCGTAATATCGCGTTGCGGTTCGCCCAACATTTCATATCCGACCATAAACTTTTTAACGGTCGCGCTCCGCAGAAGCGGGGGATAAAAATGAGCGTGAAGAGTCCAGTGACTCGTATCCTGATTAGCGTCAAGCGTTCCCGGAGCGCCGTGCCAACCCATGGAATACGGGAAGGAAGTTTCAAAAAGTTTATCATAGATACCGAGAAATTCTTTCAGAATGACGGCCAAAGAATCACGCTGTCCATCATTCAGGTCAAGAATTCGATGCGCGTTAAATTTCGGCAATAAAAGAGTTTCGTACGGCCAGACAGCCCAAAATGGAACCACGACGGCCCAGTCGTCATTTTCCGTCACAACGCGTTCCTGAAGTTCCAGCTCCTTTTCAAGATAAACGGCAAGAAGCGTTTTTCCATATTTTTCAAAAAATGCTTTTTGATTCTTTTCTTCTGCCGCCGGTTCGTTCGGAAGCGACGATGAAGCCCAGATCTGCCCATGGGGATGCGGATTGGAACATCCCATAACCGCCCCTTTGTTTTCAAAGATTTGAACCCAACGATATTTTCGAAGAAGTTCGTCGGCCTGCTGCGTCCAGACGTCGATAACATGGCGAATCTCGGGAATCTCCATCTGCGGCAACGTCAGGTCGTGACGCGGCGAAAAACAGATAACGCGACACTCGCCGCGAACGCTTTCACTCTTAAAAAGAGGGGTTTCAGAAGGACTTTTAATCGTATCGTCCGTATCTTTCAGGAGAGCGGAAAAGTCATTCTGGAAAACGAAAGTCGAATCGTATTTTGGGTTCTGCGCCCCCTCCGCTCGAGTATTTCCTGGACAAAGATAACATTTAGTGTCATACTGCGGCCGATCGTTAGGAGCAGTTTTTTCAACGGCTCCAAGCCAGGGACGCTTCCCACGATGGGGCGAAACCAGGACCCAGTCCCCGCGCAGGGGATTAAATCGTCGATGAGGTTCATTCCGATGTTCTTCCGGCAAAATATCCATAAAAACCTTCCGTAAACCAATTCCTAAAACGGACGCGCTTCAAAAAAATACTCTCTTTATTTTACTCTGCCTGAAAAAAATTTCAAGCCCCTCGACGGGTTTCTGAAGGGAAATTTTGATCTTTTTCCAAAAACGCGTCCAGAATTTGAAATTCAATCCTTCGCCCTCCGCAACGCCTTCAATTCTTTAGACTTCCGCACGTTCCATACGGAAACGAGAAGCCGACTAACGAGGATTCGAACTCCCGAAAATCAACTCCGTTTCCGCGTTACGTCGGAGAATCTCACGAGCCCCGTCGCCCCCAAAAAATGGATAAAGTACCAAAACTCCGCGTTATTTTTGGATTTTTCTCTGATAATTCCACCAGGCCGCGACAAGGTAGAAGACTCCGCTTGTCGCAACATGGTCCGGGTCAATACGCAGAATCGCCCGTTCAAGGAGTTCCAGACTTTCCTTCGGAAAATCACGCGACGGACAGAGAATCTGCGTCATGGCGGCTTCGCCGGATTCGCGCGGATTGTACCAGACGGTACGGACCGGAGAACCCCACGGGATACCGCCTCCCGGAATACGCCAATCCTGAAAAAGGAAATTCATATCCAGTCCCTTTGATTCCCGCTCGGCTTTTTCAAGTCGCGCGGAGGCAAGCTCAAATCCCATTTCAAGACCTTCAAGGAGGCGCGTTTTGATTGCCGGATCCGATTCCAATGCCCAGAGAAGTTCAAGCGAACTTTGCATTTGAAGCAACGCGTACGTCGGAACGAGGCGGCGAAGAGTATCCGCGTCAAGACTGAGACTCTGCTCTGCGGCCGGTCCAACAAACCGTCTGTACTCCGAATAGTATTTTTCAGCCTTTCGACGCAATAATTCGGAAGAGCTTTCCCGGCAGCAATCCCACGCCGCCGCATAAATCATTGGAAGCCGCGCGGCCTCATGCGGATAAACGTTCCACATTCGTGAAATCGTACGTTTGTCCCGGGAACCGTCGAGACGCAGAGAATCAAAATCGTTTTCTGGAATAACGTTTCGAATCATACGGTCGGCAATCAGGCTCAGCACCTTCGCAATCGCCTCTTTTTCCTCCGTATCGCCCTCGCACAAAGGACTGCGAAAATAATGCCAGAGACCGTGAACCGCATGAGTATACTGATCGCGCGAAGAATTCGGATAAACGGATTCGCCGTCTTCCGGAAGAACCGCGCGCGCAAGGAAACCCGGATCGGAATGGACGGTTGCGCAAAGTTCCACGCCGCGAAAAATCTCGTGAGCGCAGCGTTTCATTTCCGCAAAACTCTCTTTGTCCGTTTCGCGCACGGCGCGGCTCAAAACGGCGGTCATCCATGTTCCGGCAAAAATCATCCCGTCTTCCATACCCGTATCGTATCCGCACTCGTTTGGAAAAAGACGTTTCACTTCCTCCGCCGTCGGAAGATGCCGCTGGTATTTTCCAGGTTCCAGACTCGTAAGATAATCGTAAAAAATGTGAGTTTTGGGGATAAAAAAACGTTCCCATGAAACGTCCCACATTCTCTGAACGTTTTGAATCACGCTTTCTTTTTGCCTCGCCGACGTTTCCGAAACGGGATTTTGAGACGAAGAAGTTCCTAAACCGCAAGACGACTCCGGCGACTCGGCCAAAAGCAGACGCGGAACGGAAACGGCGGCGAATGGAATCGCCCCTCCTAAAACGTTGGCTTTGAGAAATAAACGTCTTGAAACCCTCTTCATCGTGAATTCCCTTTCAAAAAAACTATTATCGCAGAGTCAAACCATTTTCAATTTTATCTGAAATACCGCTTATGTCAAGTCGTTTTCTGAAAATTTCTGAAAAAGGTTAAGTTTCTATTAAGTTTTATTTTCGTTGCGTATTCTCTTTCCCCAAACAAACCGGACTCCACCCCAACGCCTCCTTTCGCTCCCCCTTGACAGAAATCCGGAATCGACTAAAATTGTCAGTTTGGGTCGTTGGAACTTCAATTCGCAGGTTGAAACCAATTGGCGATTCCGGCAAAATCACGTTTTTCAGCAAAATTTCCTCGTCTTTTTTCCTTCAGGATTATTTTCATGCCCATGATTCAACGGCTTGCGTCCATCTCGGCAAATCGCGTTCCCCGGATTCAATCCGAACGGATTTGGACATTTGTTTTTCTGGACGTTATCGTTCTGGCGATGCTTGTTTCGATCATTTGCCACGCGCTTTACGGCTCGCTTCCGCTTTACGTAGAATCCATTGGCGGCAGCGCGACGTTCAGCGGTCTGCTCACGGCGGTTTTCGCGCTCGCGGCAGGCGTAGGACGTATTGTGACAGGCGCCGTTGCCAGTCGGTACGGTTGCAGAATCGTTCTGATCGCCGGCGGAATTGTTCTGGTTGCCGCCAACCTCGCGCCTTTGTTTCTACCCGGCCTGGGAGCGCTTTTGGCCGTACGTTTTTTTCAAGGGATCGGCTTTTCTCAAATTTCAACCGCTTCTGCAAACGCGTCCGCAGAAGTACTTCCTCAAAGCCGACTTGGCGAAGGAATGGGATACTACGGTCTGGGACAGTCCATTTCAACGGTAATCGGTCCGTCGCTCGGTTACTTTCTTTTTCATTACGGGCAAAGAACCGCCTGGGGAAATGAAATTATCTGGTACGGCATGGTTCTGATCTCTCTGGTTCTGATTCTCTGCGCGTGGGTTTGCCGCTATTCGGTCCGTACGGACGAAAAGAAAACTGAAAAAACAATTGAGACGAACGGCGCCGCGCAAGAAAATAAATCCGCCCCAACCGTAAAAAAAACCGCGCAGACAGAAGATGCGGCGGTCAATCGGCAGACAATCCCAACCGGAAAAGAAACGGTTTCAGAAAGCATTTCGGCGCGAATCTTGAGCAATTTCTTCGAAATCGGCGCGCTCGGCATGGCTCTCGTCTGCGGCCTGTTTATGTTCAGCT
>CAZWOV010000170.1:0-3419 GCA_964635645.1 uncultured Planctomycetaceae bacterium
TTTATTTCAAGGGGAGGGGAAATTTTTATCAAATCCCCATGCCACTATTGACTTTTGAAATCCTCGAGAGTAAAATATCTGAAGATTGATTTTTTAGATTTCAAAATTGTTTTCCCACCGTCATCATCCACCCTAAATACGGAGATTTTTTCATGCTATCGGCGCCCCCGTCCCTGAAATCGTTCCTGATTTTCTGTCTGTTTATCTTTTCTTCCGGCTTCGCCGCAGCGGAACAACCTGTTTTTTCTTTCCGTTACGACGGTCAAAAAGCAGATTTAAACCAATTTGAGTTCCAGAACCGGCTCGTGGAATCCAACGACCGATTTGATTCCTGGCTGAAAACATGGACGGCTCCCGATCGGAAACTTCAAATCGAACTGAAAGGGAAAACCTTCAAAAAATACGCGGCGACGGAATACTCCGTGACGCTCCGAAATCTTTCCGCCGACGAATCGACGGGAATCGTGAGTGAATTTCTGTCGCTGGACGCCTTCTTCCCGGTCGCGGCAATCCCGGAAGTTCGTACTCTGCGCGGTTCTCACTGCGGTCCCGATGATTTCACGCCCGTTGTCGAAACGTTGCCCCCCGGTCGGAAACAAACGTTTTCCACGCCGAGCGGCCGCTCTTCAAATGAATTCATGCCGTTCCTGGAATTAAATTTTGATTCGCAAAACGGACGGCTTTTTGCCGTTGGATGGACAGGGTCCTGGAAAACCGAGTTTTTGAACGACGGCGAGCGAGTGAACGTTCAACTTGGCATGCCGCGAACCCTTTTCCGGCTTCTTCCATCAGAAAGCCTCCGACTTCCCGGAGTCGCGCTTTTTGAGCGTCACAGTATGAGCCGCATGGAATTTCAAACCGTTCTGTATCGATTCATGCTTGAAAACAAACTCCCGCGCGACGGCAATGGACGGCTGTTTCCGCCAATCCACGCAATTACTGCCGGCGGCGGAAACAAAACGCCGGAAATGATGCTTGCCGTTCTGAAGCACAAAATGGACAACCGGTTCCATTTCGATACCTTCTGGGTCGACGCGGGCTGGTACGGCGCTCCGCATGAAGACGACCGTTACTCAAACTGCGGTCCCAACTGGTGGAAATACGTCGGCGACTGGCGAGTCAACACGACGACGCATCCTTCCGGAACTCTTCTCCCCATTGCGAACGCCGTTCATGACGCCGACATGAATTTCCTTCTTTGGTTCGAACCGGAACGGGCGCATGAAAGTTCCCCCATTCGCCAGGAACATCCGGAGTACTTCCTCGGAAATCTCCTTGACCTTGGGAATCCGAACGCGCTGAAATGGATTCAAAATTCCGTTTATGGAATGATTGAATCGCATGGAATCAACGTCTACCGTCAGGATTTCAATATGGATCCCGGCCCGCTCTGGAGCCAGGCCGACGCTAAAAACCCCGAACGCGTCGGAACGGCGGAAGCGAAGCACATTGAAAATCTTTATGTTTTTCTCGATGAAATGCGTCGCCGTTTTCCCGATATCCAGCAGGAAAATTGCGCCTCCGGCGGACGGCGAATCGATATTGAGATGATTTCGCGCGCGCATTCCTACTGCCGCAGCGACTACCCAATCGGGCGTAAACCCGGCGACACGGCTTTCATTTTCGGTCAGAACGCAACGCGAAATACCGTTCCGTTTCTCCCTTTCCAGGGAAGCGAATTTAACTGCGTCCCCATTGGCGACGATTACGCCGCTTTAAGCTCCGTCTCTTCCGGCCTCGTTCATACGCCGACCGACTTCGACGGAGGAATCGTTCGCCGTGAATTTTCGACGGAAGAACTTCAATGGTTCCAGAAGATTTTCGCTATCGCCGCCCGAATGAAACCGTACTGGTCAGGATTCTTTTATCCGCTGACGGAAGAAACCGACGCGTCCGACGACGTCTGGTGCGGCTGGCAACTGGACGACCCGGAAAAACAGGCGGGATTCGCTCTCGTTTTCCGACGCGGAAAGGCTCCTGAAGAAACCAGAGAATTTCAACTTGGCGGAATCTGTCCCGACGCGGTTTACGCGATAGAAAACTTTAAGGGAGAAAAGAAAACTCTCGCTGGCGCCGAACTCCAAAAGCTGCGCGTCTCCATTCCCAAACGTTCCTTTGAACTGATTTTTTACCAGAAACAATAAATCGCCCCGCTCCCATTAAAATATGCGGAGCTTCGCGTCCTGTCTTTCGTCGAATGGGCTGAATGGCGTTCATGCGTCTCCGGCCCATTATTTTTCTTGAATAACTCGACCGCCCGCGCCGCATACCCGAAAAAACTTTCCCCAAAGTTCCCGATTACCCTCCGTCCTCCCTGAAAAACGCCCTCCATTTGCCGCTGAAACGCTGAAAATTCAAATCGCGTCTTTAACTCCGCATCGAGAAGAAAGCGAAAAGCGTTTCCGAAAGCGTCCTATTTGTTCATTGTTCAGCAGACGAAATGAAGACAAACAGAGAAGAAAAAGAGAAACAGACGGAAAGAACTCGTTTTCAAAAAAACGCGGAGGCACGTCTTCCAGAGCCTCCGCGCGTACTATTCAAATCTTAAAAATCAGATAAACCGAAAATCAGAGAATTAAAGTTCTTTAATCATGATGTTACGCCAACGGATTTCACCGCCGTGCGTCTGAAGCTGAATCGGCCCAATTTCCGGCATATCTTTGCTACGGTCCCAAGTGTACTCCATGACCGTATCCTTCACCGTCTGTTTTCCATTAAGCCAGACGTTCACGACGTTGCCGCGAATGATCACGCGAACGGAATTCCATTCGCCAAAGGGTTTGTCGGCGAAGACGAGCGGGTCGCGCTCGTGTTTCTGATTGTTCCAAAGACCTCCGGAACCTTTATCCGCGCCAATTCCCCACTTGCCGCCTTCTTCACGGGTATCCCAGATCTGAACCTGCGGATTACCTCGAAGATAAATACCGCTGTCCGCCATCGGAACCGTTTTGTATTCGAGACGAAGCTCAAAGTCGCGGTAAAATTTGTCGGTCGAAGCGTAAGGTCCTTTTCCATCGTTGACCAGCTCGCCGTTTTCAATCGTCCAGTGCGCGTCAAATTCCGCCTGATTATCGGCGTAGAATTTTTCACGTTCTTCATCGGACATCGCAAGAAGCGGGTACGGCTGGAAATCCCGTTTGCACGGTCTCCACCCCGTCATGTCTTTACCATTAAATAGCGGAACAAAACCTTCGTCGCACTGCGCGAAAGCGGGCAGAACCATTACGGCCGCCAGAAGAAAAATGGCGGGGGCGAGGAATTTTTTCATGATTTACTCCTTGAAAAATAAAATTGAAACGTAGTTTTCAATATTGAAAGCATTAAAAACAATTAAGAACGCTTTAAATATCCGAGTCTTTCCAATGCTCGAATCCAATCAAAGCCCAACTTAAGTTCAAAGCTCAAATCCAATCAAAGCC
>CAZWOV010000170.1:3519-6362 GCA_964635645.1 uncultured Planctomycetaceae bacterium
AATCCAATCAAAGCCCAACTTAAGTTTAAAGTCCGAATCAAATCCAAGTCCGACTCGGCCACGGTCGCGCCGACTCAAAGCTCGGGGAGGGAGTCAGAGTCGAGGAAGAGCGTCGCGCATGGATGACGGCGCATGATCGTCGCGGGAAGCGAAGTGGAAATCTCGGAATTGGTCAGTAGACGGCGGACCGCCTCGCGTTTCGTCGCTCCGGGAACGGTGCAGACGAGATTTTTGCAGGCCAAAAGGGTCGGAATCGTCAAGGTCATCGCATGAGTCGGAACGTCGTCCAGCGTCGCGAAGCACCCGTCGTTCACCTGCTGGCGCCGACACGTGGAATCAAGCTCGACCACCTTGACCGTCTTCGGGTCGGAAAAATCGGCGACAGGCGGATCGTTAAACGCAATGTGTCCATTTTCACCGACGCCAAGACAGCAGAGGTCAATTTCCGCGGCGTTAAGCGCTTCGGAATACTCTTCCGCATCCTGAAGATAATGAACGGATTTAAATGGAACCAGATCGAAAATACTGCGTCGCAGGAAATTGCCGAATCCCTGGGGCGCCGCGGGATCAAGACCAAGATATTCGTCCATATGAAACGCATGAATCCGTTCCCATGGGATATTGGGAGATTGAGCCAGATTTTTCAATACTTCATTTTGAGACGGCGCCGCGGCAAAAATCATCCGCAGTTCATCCTTTTCGGCAAGCAACGCTCGAATCAAACCTTCCGCGTAAGAAGCGGCGGCCAGTCCCATGCTTTCCCGGTCGGAGTACGCGCGCCAGGAAAGCAAATCGATTTTTCCGGATTTAAGTAACATTAAACGACTTTCTAAAAAAGGAAATGAACGAAATTCCCAAGGAGGGAAGCTGAAAACGGAAGGGGAAATGGAAATCTGAAAACGAAATCTGAAATCCGCAAACGTAACAAAAACCGAAAAAGGGAAAATCAGTAAACGTAACGCGTCAGGACCGCGTCGCCCAGCCCGGAGAGGATCGGGGCCAGCGCGTCGCCTTCAAGCGCGGAACGATTTTCAAGAATTACCCGATAGTAGGTTTTCTCGTTCGGTTTCCGAAGCGCGGAGGTCAATTCTTCCAGGGAAACGTTTTTTCCGTCGAGAGTTATTTTTCCATCGTCCATTAATTTGACGTAAAACGTCCGGACCGTCAAGCCCTTGGCCTCTTCAATGACCGAGTCGAGCGTCACGTGAGCGCCGTTTCGCGCCTTGCTGACGTCCGCGGCGGTCATAAACGCCATAATTTCCAGCGTTTCGCGGGAATCAAACGGAACTTTGCCCGTCAGGAAAAAGCGGCAGATTTCATCGCACAACGGTTTGTATCCGTCGTATTTACCGGCAAAATCAACACCCTTGCCGCCGAAAACCACTCCGCCGTAGGGAGCCGTTCCCGCTCGAATACCGCGAAAAGTTCCGACGCGGCCATCCTCCCAGACGCCTACCGCCAAATCGTAATTCGGCGTGGAAGTCCGCGATACGCTTACACAGCCCGCGCCCATCATCGTGAACAGCGTTTCCACGCCGTGAATGCCATACCAGTAAAAATCAGGGTGGAACTCGTTCAACGCGCAAGGACTCCACGCGTCGACGCCGTGCGTCGGTCCCAACGGACTGTTTTCACGGATTCTGCGGATTCCCTCGCTGTACCGCAAAGACGAAGCGGAAAAGACCGGAACGTTTTTCTCCGACGCAAGACGGAAAATCTCAAGCGTCTCCCAGAGATTGCCGGCTATCGGTTTATCGATAAACATCGGTTTTCCCGCCGCGATCACCGGCCGCGCAAATTCCAGATGCGGTCGCCCGTCGACGCTTTCAATCAACGCGCCGTCCACATGCGGAAGCATCTCTTCAATCGTTTCATAAATCGTGACTCCCAGCGGCGCGATCTCTTCCGCATATTTATCTTTTCTGCTCCAACTCGACTCATTGTCCGGCATGCCACCCTTTACCGCGCCGACAATTTCCAGCTTCCGGTAATCGCCCTCCGCGTTCGGATCGTTAAACAGTTTCACAAACGCAGGGACGTGCGACGTATCGGTCCCAATGATCCCAAGACGAAAGACTCCGTCTTCCGCATACAGAGAGATTGACGCCCCCCAAACCCAAAAAAGACTAAAAACAAGTAGACGGGAAAGTTTTTTCATGATAGTTCCTGACTGAAAAAAGGAAGGAATTAAAGGAACGTTCAACAAGTTCCAACAATACGAACTCGTTCATATCTCCCGATTATATTCAGCCGCCGCGTTTTGTCAAGCCGCCCGAAAGAAAAAGGAAGAAAAAAGAAAGATTCTCTTAAACTTTTCACTGGATTTGTTTTTCTGAAATTCAGAAAGAACAGAATCTTCCAAACGCCCCGGAAAAGGGACTCCAAACGTTCCCCTTACCGGAAATACTTTCATTCATTTGTTCGTTTATTCATTTACCCGTTCGTTTATTTACCCGGAGGAACGGAGAAAAGCGCCGCGCCTCCAGGCGTGAATCGTCTTTCATTCGCCGACGGCGTCGCGGACCTGAATCATGGCGGCCAGAATGTTTTGCCACGTCTCGGGATTCATCATACGGGCATTCGGAAACATGCATCCGTCCCAGCAAATGTGCTTCACGGCTCCGGTGAATTTTCCGGACTCGTCGCAAAGCCAGAATTTTGCGTAACGCGGAATATCCAGTTTGCCGTTGGGATCGTCCACGAGGCAATGACGGCCCGTTTTATCGTGAGAACCGGAGCCAAAAACGGATCCGTCGTTTTGAGCGACGTGAAAATCAATCATCCAGGGACGGAGCGCGGAAGTCAGCTTGAAATAGGCTTCATCCAGAACCGCAGGATCCTTC
>CAZWOV010000171.1:0-6330 GCA_964635645.1 uncultured Planctomycetaceae bacterium
GCATGTTAATACGCCGAAACCGTCTACTCCGTCCATGATTAAATCGGTGAAAATCACGTCGTAGCAACCGTTTGTGATTTTTTCAATCGCTTCTTCGCCGGACGTTGCGATTTCCGTCACGTATCCAACTCGAGACAGCCCGTAAGAAACTATTTCGGCATGATCGCGTTCATTGTCTACGACCAAAACCGTGATTGACGAAGGATTCATTGAATTTTCTTTCCGTTTTTTGGGGTTCTGTCGAGGTAATTTTCAATCTGTTGCCGTTTGGCCTTCCGCGTTTTTTTCCTCTTCTTCCAACTCGCGGCGAAGCTGATCAATCGCGTTTTCGGTAGAATTGGCAATCATGGGAGGAGCGGGGAATTTTATGGTGAATTTTGTACCGCGGCGAAGTTCGCTCTGAACCTCCAAAATGGCCCCGTGCGCCTCAATGATTTTTCGAACGGTTGGAAGACCAAGACCAAAACCGTTGCTTTTTGTCGTGTAGAAAGCGTCGTAAAGTTTTTCAAGCGTCTGCGCGTCCATTCCCGTGCCGTTGTCGATCAAGTCCATCGCTACGCCTTCCGGAACCGGATAGGTGCGGATAATAAGTTCTCCGCCGTTTTTCATGGCGGCTTCCGCATTATTGATCAGATTCCAGAGAACGCAGCCAAAAGCGTCTTTGTCCAGCTTGATAGAGGGAAGCGTCGGCGCAAAAAAAGTCAGAATTTCAATATTTTTCTGCTTGGCTTTTTCCTGGTAAAAATCGAGAATAACGCGTATTTCCGCATTGAGATCGGATGGAGTCGGTTTAATTGCGGGCGCTTTGGCAAACATTAAAAACTGGTTCAGGATATTCTCCAAACGCAGACACTGAGTCACTACCGTTTTAGCCATATTCAAAGTTCGGCGTTCCCGTTCCGTTTCCGGTTGTTCAAGATCTTCTGAAAGAACTTCCATCGTAAGACGGATCGTTGAAAGCGGACTTTTGATTTCGTGAGCTAACGCTCCTGCGAGCCGGGCTATTTCCGTGTATTCGTCAATAAGACGCTGACGCGATTTGTCGCTGGCATTTTCCGACATTTGAAAACTCCTTTTCAATCATGACCCCGTTCAGACTTTCCAAACGAAGTTCTGTTATTTTATCGGATTGGAAAATTTTGTCAAGAGGAACTTGCAAGATTTAAGAAATTCCCGGAAGTTGACTTTTGCGCCCGTCGCCGACGTTTGAAATAAAAACAGGAAAAAACCCATGCGGATTTTCTCCTGGATATTTGCCGAATCAATTTTCTCCGGATTGTTTTCAATGAAATCGTTTGCTCAAACAGGTTCCAGCGCGAAAAGATTTTTAAAAAAGTTTCGTCTGGAACCCCTGAGTAATGAGGAACGAATTATTCCGCTTCAACTTCATTGCGTTCAATCATGACGGCTTTGCGGCTGAGCTTCACGCGGTCCTGTTCGTCGATATCGATGACTTTCACGTCCATGACGTCGCCAATGGCGCAAATGTCGGAAACCCGCTGGACGTAACCGCTGGACAGTTCGCTGATATGGCAAAGACCGTCGCGTCCTGGAAGAATTTCGATGAAAGCTCCAAAATCTTTGATGCTCGTGACGCGACCGCGGTAAATCTTTCCAATTTCAACCGTGGCGGTGAGCGCGTCGACCTGATTCATGGCGTCCTGAGCGCTGTCCAGATTGGAACTGGAAATGATGACGGTGCCGTCTTCTTCAATGTCGATCGTCGCGCCGGTAGAATCCTGGATGGCGCGAATGGTTTTACCGCCTGGACCAATCAAAAGACCGATTTTTTCGGGGTTGATGTGAGTGCGGAGCAAACGCGGCGCCCATTCGGAGATTTCTGTACGCGGACGCGGAATGGAACGGAGCATCGTGCGGAGAATCTGGATTCGAGCCTCGCGGCTTTGCGCCATCGTCGCGCGAATCATTTCATTGGTAATGCCGTCAATCTTGAGGTCAAGCTGAATACCGGTGATACCGTTCTGCGTACCGGCAATTTTGAAGTCCATGTCGCCGTAATGATCTTCGTCGCCGATAATATCCGTCAGAAGAGTCCATTTTTCATTGCTTTCCTTAACCAGTCCGACGGAGATACCGGCAACCGGGTTTGTGATTGGAACGCCCGCGTCCATCAAACCGAGCGTCGCGCCGCAAACGGAGGCCATGGAGCTTGAACCGTTCGATTCCAAAATGTCGGAAATAACGCGAATCGTGTATGGGAAGTCGGCGGAATCGGGAATAACGGGATTAACGCTTCGTTCAGCCAGAGCTCCGTGTCCAAGTTCGCGGCGTCCGGGGCTGCGGATAGGACGGCATTCCCCGACGGAATAGCTCGGGAAATTGTAGTCAAGCATAAATTTTTTACTGTATTCTTCGAAAAGTCCGTCAACGCGCTGTTCGTCGCGAGTGGTTCCAAGAGTAACCGTAATCAATGCCTGAGTTTCGCCGCGCTGGAAGATGGCGGAACCGTGAACGCGCGGGAGAACGCCGGCTTTGCAGACAAGAGGACGAATTTCTTTCAGACCGCGACCGTCCGGGCGGCAACCGCTGAGAATCTGATCTCTTACGACCTGTTTTTCAAGCTGTTCCAGAACGGAATCCAGTCTGGTTTGCAGAATAGCACCTTCCGCTTCCGGATCGGGAATCATTTCGGATGAAATACGGGCTTTGAGTTCGTTGACCTTTTCGGCGCGTTCGAGTTTTCCAACGGTGTGCTTCGCTTCGTAGTAGGCGTCGTAGTACTTGCCTTTCACAATATCGAACAGACCGTCGTCTTCCGGAACGACGTATTCTTTTTTAACCGGCGCGACGGCCGTGATAAATTCACGCTGAAGTGCGACGATTTCACGGATGCAGTCGTGGGCGGCTTCAATCGCCTGAGCCATAAGCTCTTCCGGCATTTCGTCGGCAAAACCTTCAATCATAAGAATAGATTCTTCATTGCCGGAGACGACCAGGTCAAGGTCGCTGTCGCATAATTCGTCCTGAGACGGGAACGGAATCAGACGGCCGTCGACGCAGGCGAGACGTACCGAAGCGATTGGCCCGAGGAAAGGCAATGGCGAGATGGAAAGAGCGATACTGGCTCCGTTCATGGCGAGCATGTCGCCGTCATGCTGTCTGTCGCTGGCGAGGACGGTAGCGCAGATTTGAACTTCGTCTTTGAACCAGCCGGGGAAAAGAGGGCGAATAGGGCGGTCGATAAGACGCGCGGTAAGAGTTTCTTTGAGATTAGGCCTTCCTTCGCGTTTGACGAAACCGCCTGGAAATTTACCGGCGGCGGCGACGCGTTCGCGATAGTCGCAGGTGAGCGGGAAAAAATCCTGGCCGGCTACGGATGATCCCGAGGTGCACGCGACCAAAACGATCGTATCCCCATATCCTACGAGACAGCTTCCGGCGGCCTGTTTGGCTAATTCACCCGTTTCAAACCACAGAATATTTTTTCCAATTTTTTTCTCAACACGAATTTTTTTAGATTCAAAATCCTGCATTTTTTATAGTCTTTCTTTCGTTGAAATTGACCGTTCAATAATTACCTACGTCAACAGATATTCAGCCGTTTGGCTGAGAGACACATATTCAGCGCAAAAAATTTTTGCGCCTGAAAAACAATAATTCCAATAATACTTCACACCGACCATTAACGACAGAGGCGCGCGATGCACAGAAGCGACAAAACTCATTCAGACCATCAAGAAATCAGAAAACAGGATTCAGGCCAGAGGCCCTGTTAACGGCTTCTATCCCGGATCCTGACTCTGTCTATACTCGACGCAGCCAAACCTTTATCAGGAGAATGACCGAAAATTCAAAAAGAATCAGCAGTCATCAGCTTTAGGCAACGCACCAACCAAGTATTATTTACGGATGTTCAGTTTCTGGATCACATCCAGATAACGCTGAGCGTCAACGCCTTTGAGGTAGTCCAGCAGACCGCGGCGCTGGCTGACAAGGCGAAGAAGGCCGCGACGGCAGGAATAGTCCTTGTTGTGGGACTGCATGTGCTCGGTCAGGGAGTTGATACGTCCCGTGAGGAGCGCAATCTGGACTTCCGAACTGCCAGTGTCGTTGGCGCTACGTTTGAAATTCTGGATCGTTTCCTGTTTGGTTTCTTTCGTGATAGACATTTGTTCTTGCTTTTCCTTTTTTCACGTATTTGACATGGAGTCAACGTGATTCAAATAAATTACTTTATTCTTATGTTTGAACCCAATACAAAAAATGTAAACGTATTATAACAAATTTTCATGAGATTGGAAGGGGGGGAAAGCCAAACTTTTGGTAATTTATTCAACTTTTTCGCTTTTTTCTTGTTTACGGGATGCGGAGAGATTGTTTTTTAAGCGGATTTCCGTAAAGACGAGCCGCTTTCTTTTATCTGTTTTACTGATTTTGTCAGTTTTTTTTAGCCTTAATACCGGCGCGGCGGAACGGAAAAAGTCTGGAATTGAGAGACGGGCGGCGTCGTTTCTGTGAAAAAT
Source organism: uncultured Planctomycetaceae bacterium (assembly GCA_964635645.1). Classification (GTDB taxonomy): domain Bacteria; phylum Planctomycetota; class Planctomycetia; order Pirellulales; family Thermoguttaceae; genus RGIG3701. The sequence goes on from CAZWOV010000171.1 coordinate 4,485, forward strand.
GTTTTGTGAAAAAAATCCGCCGGAAGAAATTGGATCTGGATTTAGGGCGAGATTCCCTGTTTCTTCTGGCGGATTCAGCGTTGAATTCAGGGTTGAATTCAGTTCAGCGAAACTTCCGGAACCATGAACGCGCCGCGTCCCGGACGCGCGTCCATTAGAGCGTTTGCCTCGTCCGCGTTTTCGCCGACGAAACGCCGCGTTTCAGCGTCGAGCGTCAGCAATGGACTGAGCGTGAACGTTTCGTCGAGAGAGATATCCTGCGATTGGAGATAGGTTTTCATGTCGTCGAGCATTTCCCCCAGTTTTCCAGAGTCTTCGACCATGGCCATTGCTTTTTCGCGCGACCATGTTTTCGAGAGACGCCACGCGGTATTTGCGGAATTGTACCAGAAGGAAGTGTCGAATCCGTACTGGATTTCTCCATTCAGGTTCGAAGGATCGTCCATTTGAACGCTTTCGATGAAGTTGAGGATGTGTTCGTAAGTTCCTTTCCAGTATTCGGAAGAGGCAAATTCGCGGATTTTTTTCCCGTCTTTATCGAACGCGGCGGACGTTCCCCAGGGGCGGACGAATGTTCCGCCTTCGCCGTAGACGACGTATCCGGAATCCGGCCCGCTGTAGGGACAGGTTTTTCCGCGCGCATTACGGTTTTCGACGCCGGAGAAACCGAAGATAACGGGAACGGAACCGGAATCAAAGTAGGTAAACATGGTGTTTGGCGTTTCGCCGGCGTCTTTTACGCCGAGTCGTCCGCCGCAGGCGAAGACGCGTTTGGGAAGCGTCAGTTTATTCAGGAACACGTCGTTTCGGCAGTCGTCCAGAAGGTGCGCTCCCCAGTTTCCGGTTTCGCCGTTTCCCGTATTCCACATGAAATGCCAGTCGTAGTGGAGCTGTTTTCGGAAGAGGGGGAGATCTTTGGCCGGACCGAGCCATAAATCGTAATTGACTTCCGGCGGGATTGAAAGAGGTTCCTGACGAAGGCCGATCGGACGGCGGACAAAGTAGCGGTTAACGCGGACGGAAAGGATTTTTCCGAGAGCTTTTTCTTCATGGAGGAATTTTTTCACTTCCATGTGCGACTTCCGGTCGGTTCGCATCTGGCTTCCGATCTGTACGCATTTTCGATACTTTCTCGAGGCGTTGAAGAGCTGGCGTCCTTCCCAGAACGTGAGGCAGAGCGGTTTTTCAACGTAAACGTGTTTTCCGGCTTCCATGGCCCAGATACTTCCCAGGCAGTGCCAGTGGTTTGGAGTGGCGATGGTTACGGCGTCAACGTCTTTGTCGTCGAAGACGGCGCGCGGGTCGGAATAGCGTTTTTCCGGTTTGAATTCCTCGACGGCGCGGGCAAGACGCGTGGAATCGACTTCGCAGACTCCGGCAAGTTTCGCGGGTTTTTTCTCCTCGTGAAGGCGGTTCAGGATGGTAGCGTGTTCGCGTCCTTTGTTTCCGGTTCCCAAAACGACGGTTCGAATCTCTTCGTTGGGACTTGCGGATGCGAGAAGCGCGGGAGCCGGGAAACTGCAGGCGGCGACCGTTGAAGCGGACGCGACGGCCAGAAATTTGCGGCGATGGATTTTTTTCATTGAAATTTCTCCTGTGCTTGACGAGACAGGTAATTTTTTCTCTTACCTGTCTTACGTAAAAAAATATGGATGCGTTTTCAAATGAAGAATCTGAAACGGCGGAATCATTTCTGAAATTTCAGATTCTTTAGGTTATTTTATTGATTTTGATTTTTAATTTGTTCCGGATTAAGGGCCCAGGCGAAGAGGCGGACAAATTTAATTTTTCCAGCAAAGTAGGAAGATCCGCTTCCTCCCTGATCAATATCCGAGCCGATACAGAA
>CAZWOV010000172.1:0-6327 GCA_964635645.1 uncultured Planctomycetaceae bacterium
CGTATCAGATGGGGCGTCCGGTTCCGATATTTCGCTGGCTGAAACGTTAAGCGAATGCGCGTTAAATAATTATTATTGGTCGATAACAGATTTTCCGAATTTTAAAAATAATAATTCGTTTTTGGGAATTGTTTGTCGGGAAAATGTTTGTCGATTTTATTCCATTGAAAAACTTTATCCTGGATATTCCGGAAAGTTTATTTGTATGAAACGACTTGTTCCCGATCCCTTCAACCTGTTCCGCGCGCAGAGCGTCGCGCCGTCTGGTATTTTGCTGACGGCGGGTATTTTGTGGGTCTGTCTGTGCGTTAGCGGATGCGCGGTGAAGAAGCAGTCGGTAAATCTGGCGGAGCTTAACCGTTGCGAACAGCAACTTAACGCCGAGCCGAATCCGCAGGTGAATACGGAGGAGGTGCAGGCTGCGGCGCAGTATTTTGAGGAGGAGGATCAATCGCTGAAGGCGATGACTGCGGAGAAGTTTGGAAAACGCTTCAAGCTGGCCTGTTTGAAATTAGTAAGGTTGGAGCCGAATGAAGAGATTGCCGTAGCGTTATTTGAAGAAGGGGTGCAGTTTTTCGAAGATGGAAATTATGACGCGGCGGCTAAAAAACTCGGAATGGCGGCGTTTCGCTGGCCGGACACTCCTTTGCAGGAGGACGCGCTTTTTCTTCGGGCGGAATCGTATTTTTTCGCAAATCGCTATTCCAAGGCGCAGCGCGCTTACGAAAAGTTGCTGAAGAAGTTTGAATCCACGCGGTATATGGACCGGGTTTCGCCGCGTTTATTTGCGATTGCGCAGTATTGGGAGAAGCTGGACCAGATTCACGATTATTCCGAGTTAATTCCGAATTTTTCCGATAAAACGCGCCCGATGTTCGGTACGTTTGGAAACAGCATTAAGGCCTATCGAACGATTGTCATGCACGACCCGAACGGGTTGTGGGCGGAACATGCCGTAATGGCCGCTGGAAATGCCAACTATATCCGGGGCGAGTATTTCGACGCCGCGGATTTTTATGACGACCTGATCCGAAATTATCCTCAGTCGCGTCATTTACTTCCGGCTTGCGAGCTGAACCTTTCGGCAAAATTGCTGATGTATCAGGGGCCGGAATACGATGGAAAAGCTCTGGAAGACGCGGAGATTCTGACGGAACGGCTTTTGACGCAGTTCGGAACGCAGATTAAGGACAGGCGGCAGGCTCTGACGGAGACGCGAAACAAAATCGTCGAGGCGAAAGCGGAGCGCGATATGCATATTGCCGAATTTTATGAAACGAAACGATGTTACGCCGCGGCGCGTCAATACTACCAGTATGTGATGGAGGAGTTTCCCCAGACGAACTGCGCTATTCGGGCGAAGAAGCGTTACGATGAAATTCGCGACTATCGAGCGGAACCGCCGGATTATTTTGCCTGGTTGAATAAAATTTTCCCGGAACGGTAGGAGGTCGAAATGAGAAAACTTCTTTTTCCGATTCTGGTTTGGGCGTTCTGTCTGTTCGTCGGCGGGTGCAGTTCCTATCAGCTTGGAAATCAGGGGCTTTTTCCCGCGGATATTCGTACCGTCGGCGTAGATATGGCGGGAAATGAAACGTGGCGGCGCGGATACGGCGAAAGGCTTACGGAAGCGCTTGTGCGGGAAATTGAGCGGAGAACGCCGTATAAAGTGGTTCCGTCGTCGAGGGCGGATACGGTTCTCAAGGTTAATATCGTCGGGGAGAATAAAAACGTAACGTTTCAAAACGACTGGGCCGACCCGCGCGAACTGGCGTTGGGGATGACTATTGAAGCGCAGTGGATTGATCGCAGAACCCAGGACGTGAGACAGTCTCAGCATATCGACATGGAGCAGGAAGCGTTAAAAGTTTCCGCTACGGCCTCGCTGATAACGGAATTTGGACAGTCAAACGCGACTTCGTCTCAGATTCTTATGCAGAAAATTGCCCGGCATATTGTCGGAATGATGGAGAATCCATGGTGAAATTATTCGCGAATCGCTTTCTGAAATGAGAAAACGGCGTTTTCAAAGTAAAAAACTCTGAAAACGCCGTTTGGGGTTCTGGATTGAGCCAGATAAGAATGAGAAAAGTTCAGCTTCCCTGCTGAGTCTCGCTTCCTTGCGTTTGATAGTATGGCGAATTTCTGAAATTTTTCAAGAGGGAGGGAAGAACTTTTTTGGTTTTTTTTTCCCTGTTTGGGACGGCGGGGGGCTTTTATTTTTGATGAAAATCGGCTATAATACGACATATTATTTGTGAGAAGTAGTGATTTTTGATTGTTGAACGCCTGAAATGCTCTTCAAAAATTTTTTTAAAAATTTTTTCCGTGTCCGCAGAAATTTTTTCCAAAAGGGAGTTTGGGGGATCGTTCTGACAGATTTTGGTTTTTGCGCGTTTCTGTTTTTGATTCTTGCGAGAAGATTTTGCGGCGCGTTCACTTCATCCTGTTCGACAGGTGGAATTCTGTTTTTTACTCTGTTTGCCGGGGGGATTTTTCTTTTACTTAACCTTATTCGCCGGAAACTTTTTTTTCTTTCCGGAGCTGAAAACCATGGAAAACGTCTGTTTGGCGCCTTTATGCGGCTCGCGCTTTTTCTTGCCGCATTTTATGCGGTTTTAACGCCGGGATCTTCGTTGTTGGCGAAATTTACGGCGTTTGGAGGAATGTGCGCCGTGGTTGGAGTTTTTTGCGTCGTTGAATTTCCGGAGCTTTTGAAACGTTTCCGCCCAACTCTTTCTCCCGTATTTCCCGAGGCGGTTTCGGCGTCAAAATCTATTTCGTCCTTCGTTTCGGAATCGGTTTCAGTTTTGGAGCCGAGTCGGAATTTAGACAAGCTTGGCGAAATGGATGAATTTGAAGTGAAAACGGAATCGGAAGAGGAATCGGAATCGGAAGCAGGGCTTTTGCCATTCGATATTTCGCAGAAGCTTGAACGGTCAGGGACGGAGCGCGGCGAGAAAATTTCAGGACTTTTACGCGGAAATTTTGGCCCGAATCAGACGAGAATTACGCTTTTTGCTTCTTTTTGTCCGCCTTTGACGCATGTTCCGGCCGTCGAGGCGTTTGTTGCGGAAGGGGACGGCGTTGTCGAGACGGTCCTTGCTTTACCGCATGGGGTGGAGTTTGTCGTTCGGAAGGGGCGGCGCGTTCCAATAGAGGACGCGGTCGTCTTGAGCTTTACCGCCCTGGAGTTTGGAGATTTGACGCATGAGTGAGAATTTGAACGTTTCTGAAGAAAAAACGACCGATTTGAACCAATCTTTTAAGACGCATGTCGAGGAATCCGTTGGCGGCGTATCGTCTTCGGCAGGACGTTCCGCTGAAATTGCGGACGACGGGGCGATTTCATCTTCTCTTGATCTTTCGGATGAAGCGCTTTGCGCGGAGATTATGTCGCCCGAACAGCTTGCGGAATGCCGCGCGTACAATCGGATCGGCCTTCGCTGTGCGCTTCTGGATCGAGCGATAGATCTTCTTTTTTGCGGTTTAACGGCGTTTCTTTTTGCGAAACCGATTGTTGAACGGCTTTCCGGGACCTTTCCTTTTCTTTCGGGGGAGGGCGTTTTGCCTACGCTTGGCATGGCGGCGGCTCTGACGGCGTGTCTGACTTTTCTTCATGCGGTTGTTTCCCTGCCGCTGTCCTTTTGGGACGGTTGGGTGATAGAGAAACGCTTCGGTTTGTCCAACCTTACCCCCTTTCATTGGTTTCGCCGTTATTTGCTTCAAATCCTGCTGGTTCTGGCGTTGAATCTTCTTCTCTTACCGGCGTTAATTTTACTTATTCGATGGAGCGGCGTTTGGTGGGTTGCGATTGCGTCGATTGTTTTTTTTCTTTTCTCGGTTATTCTCGGACGCCTTGTTCCGGTGTTGATTATGCCTTTGTTTTATCGCGTGGAAAAGCTGGATAACGAGTCGCTGATGAAACGTTTTCAGGAATTGACCCGTTCGACCGCGTTTGACCTGACGGGGATTTATCGTTTGGATCTTTCCGTCGAGACTTCAAAGGCAAACGCCATGCTTGCCGGTTTGGGCGCAACTCGCCGGGCCCTTTTGGGCGACACGCTTCTGGAGAATTTTACGGAAGACGAAATTGTCGCCGTTTTGGCTCATGAGATTGGACATCACGTTCATCGGCATATTCTGAAGCTTATGATTGGAATGTTTTTCGTTAGTTTTGCGATCTTCTGGCTGTCGGATCTTGCATTGCGTTACTGGATGGGAGGATCCGCGGCTTTGGCGCCGGACTACGCAAATCTTCCGGTTTGGACAATTCCGTTTTTCCTGTTCGTAATGACCGTTGCCGGAATGTTTGTCGAACCCTTTCAGAATGCCGTCAGCCGAAGATTCGAAAGACAAGCGGACGACTATGCTCTCCGGCATTGCGGTTCTCCGGACGCGATGCGTTCCGCTTTCATTAAGCTGGCCGTTCAGAATAAAGCGGACCCATTCCCCTCGAAATGGGAAGTTTTCTGGCTCCACTCTCACCCGGCAATTGGAGAGCGTATTCGAAACGCCCGCTGATCGAAATCGAAATTTTTTCCCCGCCGTCCCGTATTCGCGGCGGGGAAGAAAATGGCGTTTGTTTGGGGCGGCGGTTTTGCCGATTTTTCCAAATCGAACGCCGATTCGTCATGGAAATTTGACAACGAAAAAAATTTGAGGAAAACTAAAAGTTTGGAAAAAAGAGACTCAGAAAAAATACTTTTGTTCCAATCTGAAAAATCTTGAAATTTTACCAGATTTTTGATTTTTTTTGGAATTTTTTTGGAATTTTCAGGAAGAAACTCTTGCATAAATGTGAAAATGAATTAAAATAAAAGTCGGATTGGTATTACTTTTACGCCAAATAATTTAATAATTTGAGGTGGGTCATGTCACAGGAAAACGTTAACCCCGAACAGGAAGCTGTTGAATATATTGAAAGCAGCGGAGGTTTTTTCGATCGTGTTCCAAGTTGGCTACTCAGTATGGTAATCCATACTGTTCTTCTCATTGTGATGATGCTTTGTTCCGTTGATCAGGGGGCTAAAAAAGCCGCCGTCGTCTTCCAGGCTTCTGCAGACGAAGAGATCGTTGAAGAAGAGATCATCGAGGAAGAGGAAGAAGAACTTGAAATGGACCTCGAAACCGAGGACATGGAAGAAGTGGAAACGGAAGTCTCGGTGGATACTCCTCAGGATGTTCCGGTGGAAGTCGAAGTTGCAAACGATACGATGGACGACGAGCCGCCGCCGGCGGTAGTTGAATTTACGCCTACGGCCGACGTCCGCGCCAATTCCTCGGACAATAACGCGACTCTTAACGCGTATACGAGCGGAGGCGGTTTGGATGCCCGTAAACACGCCGACGCGGCCGCTATGACTGGAGGCGGTACGCGCGCGTCGCAGAACGCGGTGAAAATGGGACTTGAATGGATTGCGCGCCATCAGCTCGCGAATGGAAGCTGGAACTACAATCACTGCCTCGTTGGAAACTGTAATTGCGGAAATCCCGGATCTCTCGTCAACTGCACCAGCGGCGCTACCGCAATGGGAATTCTTCCCTTCCTTGGCTGCGGTATGACGCATCGTGAAGGTTCCTATAAAAAACAGATCGGAGCGGGTCTGAAATTCCTCGTCTCGATTATGAAAAAAGATCCCAAATGCCCGGGAGGAGGTTCGCTTCACCAGAAGGAAGGGACTATGTATGCGCACGGACTGGCGACCATTTGCCTGACTGAAGCGTACGCCATGACCAAAGAGAAGAGTCTTAAGGTTCCGGCGCAGGCCGCCGTTAACTTCATCATGTACGCGCAGGATCCTGCGGGCGGCGGATGGAGATACTCTCCCCGTCAGCCTGGCGACACTTCCGTCGTGGGGTGGCAGCTCATGGCGCTGAAAAGTGGATACATGGGGTATCTTCAGGTTAATCCTCAAATCCCCGCTAAAGCTATGAACTTTCTGAGCTCCGTGCAGACGGAGAACGGCGCCGGGTATGGATACGTGACTCCGGGAAAAGCTCCGGCATGTACCGCTATTGGGCTTCTTTGCCGTATGTATTACGGATGGAAGCAGGATCATCCCGCTTTGCAGAAAGGCGTTCAGTATCTGGGGAGTATGGGGCCGAGCGGCGACATGTACTACAATTACTATGCAACGCAGGTCATGCGTCATTACGGCGGAGACCAGTGGACGAAGTGGAATGAGAAAATGCGCGAGCAGCTCGTTAAAAAACAGGATAAAGCGGATGGACATGCCAAGGGAAGCTGGACTCCGAATGGCGGGCATTCTGCAAACGGCGGTCGTCTTTATGAAACGGCTCTTTCTATCATGACGCTTGAGGTTT
>CAZWOV010000173.1:0-6273 GCA_964635645.1 uncultured Planctomycetaceae bacterium
TCTGAAGGAAAAGGGCAAATTCATCCGCGTCATCCAGATGGACCCGAAAACCTACACCACATGGCATAAAACGGTTCAGCACGACGGTCCCGCTATTTCCGTTTTCCAGGCCGACGGCGTAAAACGTATTCTCGGCACGGTCCCAATCGAAGCGGACGGTTCCGTCAACTTCCAGGTTCCTCCGGGAGAAGCCATTTTCTTCGAAATGCTCGACGAAAACGGAATGGCTATTCACGTCATGCGTTCCTTCACGTACGTAATGCCCGGTGAAAACCGCGGCTGCTTCGGATGCCATGAATCGAACATGAGCACACGCTCCAACAAGATGATGGGCGGCGGCCAGATGGGTTCCGCTCTTCGTAAACCGGCGGTTGAACTGACCCCGGCTCCGTGGGGCAAGGAAAGCATCAGCTTCGCCCGATTTGTGCAGCCTGTTTTAGACCGCAACTGCGGCAAATGCCACCAGAATCCGGAACATGACGCGTACAAGAAGCTGAACATGGTTTCCCGTCCTTCCAGCAAAGGCTGGTGGGGATGGGTCCACAGTCGTCCGAACGACGTCAGCCCGTTCACCGAACCGTATCTGACGCTGGTCTCCGGCGACTGCCCGTGGGGCGGCAGCAAACCGAAGAACGACAAAGGCGTTCCGATTAACCTCGCCGGCGTCTTCGTCGTGGAAGGCTACAGTCCGAACGACCCGAATAACCTGGCTACCCTTCCGCCGTACACGGCCTACTCGCCCGTCAGCCCGCTCATTAAAAACGCCACCAGCGGCGAACACCACGGCGTAAAAGTGAGCAAGGAAGACGCCGAACGACTTATCGCATGGGTAGACTGCAACGGTCCGTACCTTGGAGATCCGGAAGTTCGCGCGATGTACGATCCTTACTCCAAAGCGATCGAAACCATTCCTCCGGTTCGTCCGCGTATCGCAACCGCGCCGGTCATCAATCGTTTCAATATTCGTCAGGACGGCAACTCTGCGGCAGTTTGCGGCGAAGTTAAAATCCAGCCGGAAATTGACGAAAAATTCCACATGAATCAGAAACACCACGCTTACCTCCTCGAATCTCTCCGCAAACAGAAACTGGACGGTGAAATCGTTGCGGCAAACTACGGTATCGATGTGGAATCCGAACGCGTCGATGTGAAAGAAAAGCTCATGAAGTACTTCGACGGTTCCGTCATTATTGACATTGACGACTACAACAAGGCGTTTACCGACGTTACGCCCAACAAGGTAAAGAACCTTCGTATCCTGGTCAAGTTCAACGACGGTACTGAAAAACACTATCGTTTCAAGGAAAATCAGGCGATTATTCTTAGTCGTTGAGTCGTTGAAATTCGTTAAAGCCCAAACAGGTTAACGCAGGCAAGAATTTGTTAACAAGCGTCGCCTGAAAACAACCCGAACCTGAATCCCGCGGAGCGCGTCTTCGCGGGATTTTTTTCCGAACGTTTCAGAGCGTTGATTCTTGATTAAAAAAACAAAAATGAAAAAGAGTAAAAAAGCCGTCTCTCCCCCTTGAAAAAAGAAGCTCCCTGAAGTAAAATCAGAGTAATCTCAAACGAACTGCGCGGCGCGTCCGCCTTTCCCCAACCCACAGGACTTCCAGTCATGAAACATTACCTTACGCTTCTTCCCGTTTTCCTGGCGTTCGCGCTTTTCTCCTTCTCCGCCGCCGCAGCGCTCGGCGCGAACGTTTTTGAAACGGCGATCTGGCCGTCGTCAGCCCCCGGCGAAACGTCACGTTTGCCGGACCAGACAGATCGCAATCCTTCCCATTTTACGTTTGTCTCAACTCCGACAATAACCGTATTTCTTCCGGAAAAACGGACGTCCGACGCCTGCGTTTTGATTTTTCCCGGCGGCGGATACAACGTTCTTATGGGAGACTATGAAGGAACTGAAATAGCCGAATTCTGGAACTCCCGCGGAGTAGCGACCGCAGTACTTAAATATCGCGTTCCCCGTCGTCCCAATCTTCCCAAACACGTTCCGGCCTGGCAGGACGCTCAACGCGCAGTCCGCTGGCTTCGCGCCAATGCGTCCGAACTTCAAATCAATCCGGAAAAAATCGGCTGCATCGGCTTTTCCGCAGGCGGACACCTGACGCTCATGACGGCGGCCAACTCCCAGACTTCCGCTTACGCCCCCGTCGACGATCTGGACAAAATTCCCTGCCACATAAATTTTGCGATTCCCGTCTACCCCGCCTATGTTCTTGACGATGGAGAAGACGGAGAGAATACCGGAAAAGGAAACGCGTCCTCGCTGGTAAAAGATTTTGCTTTCGACGCCCGAACGCCGCCAATGTGTTTTATTCATGGAGACGCGGACCATATTTCCGCCATGGGTTCCATCGCGGTATACCGTAAACTTCGAGAAATGAACATACCGGCCGAGCTTCATATTTACGCGCTGAAAAATCATGGCCTGTTAAACCGCGTCGAAGGTCAGAATCATGCCGACGCGTGGAAAGAACGAACGGCGGACTGGTTTTTCAAAATGGAAGGCGCCGACTGGAAATAAAGAAATAAGACGCGAGGAAAAGAACTCCGCGCTCTTTTCCTCTTTCGTTCGCCGTAAAAATTCAAAAAACCGCCTTACCGACGCGCCGTATCAATTCGGAACGCCTCACGCAATTTCTTTCAACAACTTTTCCGTCCAAGCTTCGATTCTTTCTTCAGTCAGCTCCGGTTGATTTGAATCGTCAAGCAATAAACCGCAAAATTCACCGTCTTTTTCTGCGCGTGAAGCGGCGTGAGAATAACCCGCGACCGAAGTTTTTCCAATGAGCGTCGCCCCCCGGCCAAGCGCCGTTTCGCAAAGGATTCCGACGCTGTCGCAAAAGGTATCCCCAAAACCGCACTGGTCGCCTAATCCAAAGAACGCCGTCTTCGTATTTGAAAGATCTGCGGCTTCAAGCAGTGAAATTCCCCCCTGCCAATCATCCTGAAGTTCTCCAAACCCCCAGGTTGACGTACCGAGAATCAAGACCGGAACCTTAAAATCTTCCGCCGACGCGCTGGCAATATCCACGCAATTCGCATTAAGTTTTTCAGCAATAAGCAAAGCGGCATTTTGAGTCGCGCCAGTCGTGCTTCCATAAATAACCGTAATCTGATTCATGAGATTCTCCTTAAATTAACGATGGAATGAGGTTGATTTTCTGAATACACTGATCCCAGTCTTCCACTTCGCTGACAATATTTTCAGCAATCATTCTCGCCTTGCGAAAACGATTCATCAACAGAAGAGATGGTTCCTTTTTACCGTAAATACGCCAACTTCCCTGATACGTCATCCGCGAACGGGCAGAAATAAATCCCACGACGTCTTTCAGCGGATACCCCAGGAAAAGCCCAACTTCATGCGGGAAATCGTCTTTTTTGAATCGATCGGCAAGTTGCTGAAGCCACAATTCAGGCGCGTCGCATATCGCATAACCGCGACGGCATAGATACTTTTCAACCGCCGGTTGAGAAAGCGTCTGCAAAAGCAGCTCCGGGTCGTAGAAAATTGTCAACGTTCCATTCTCGCGGCAACGAAGCGGACGCCAGGGAAGACCAAGACGACCCAAAACCTCTTCCTGACGAACGCAGTAACCGTCGGAAGTCTCCGACGCGCGGTAACAGTGATTCAACGTCAAAATCTCCGCCGGTTTAACTCCCGCCCGCACTAAAGAAGTTTGAAGAAGCAGATAGCGCATTAATTCCATTCTGCGAATTCCGCAACCAATATGAATTTCCCACATTATTTTAGCCTCGCCTAAAATCGAATCGAAAAAATATTGAGGATTCTTTCCTCAATATTTGCAGTATACCATAAAAGATTTTTCTGTCAAGTTAGGCTTGCCTAAAATTCTTGAAATTTCACAAAATTTTCAGATTTGACGCCGACGTTTTTTAACGGCGACCGGGAAAAAATCAGGACGCCGAAAACCGGTTTTATTTAGTCGTCATTGACTTCATATCGTTTGTTCTTCAGGAAATGACGCGATTCGTCGAAGATTTCGACGCCGACTTTCCCCGGTTCAAAATTTCCCTGAGGCGAAGTGAGTTCAACGGAGTAAAAACCGACGGGTACCGCCTGATAATTACCAGGATTGGGAGCGGCGGGCTGACAGGAACCGTTGACAATTTCGCCCTCGGCCGGCAGAAACCCTTCCCCGAGAAAAGGATCGGGAATCAATTTAAGAGTCCCTTCCTTCACCCGTTTTCCCTTGACGCGGCAAACGACGGTAGCGGCGGTCAACGTAATTCCGGAAGATTTCCAAGCCTCAAGCCGTTCCTGGATTTCATCGGCGGAGAGAGCTTTATCTTTGTTTTTATCCATCTCACGCAATGCAAATCCCAACCCCGGCGTTTTGAGAAATTCATCGCCGTCAATTTTTCCGTTTCCATTTGTATCATAAAGTTCAATCGCCTTTGCGGCCATTGCCGACGGATCGATATCGGGGGCCTTTGGCGCGGGACGACCGCAACCGGTTTCCCAAAGAACAAACGCCGAACCTAATACGACGCAAAAACCAAACATATTTTTCATGATATTCATCCAATCGTTCAAATTTCACAAAAGGTCGGAAAAGCGAAAAAGTCCAAACAGCCGGGCGGAAAATCCGCTTCGACTTCAGCAGATAAGCGGCCAATCATTCAAAACCAAAATCCGTATTAAAGAGTTTCTCGCCGCCGTTTCGCGTCGCCAGGATACGATAAATATGAAAATCGATGTCGTCGCTGATAAAATGAGCCGAAGCGTCCGCCATGGCGAAGTTCGCGCCGTCGGTATGTTCGCTTCCGACCATCTGTTCGTTAAAGAGTGCGCCGCCGAGATTGGAAGTAGGAGCCTGGTTGAGCGGGAGTTGGAGTTGCCGCGCCCCATAAAGCGCTTTTCCGGTAATATTCGCTCCGAGGAACCAGTTTCGAGCGAGACAGGTTCCCTGCGACCCGCCCGAGGCGCACCAGCGGTACCCTTTCAGGTTGACGGCGCTTTGCGGCGTAGTTTCCAGAAGCAGGAACGTCTGGCTCAAACCGTCTTTTACCGTACCCATTTTAACGGAATCGCCCCACATGAACATTCCGTTTTTCGCAATCGACCCTTCCGTCTCGCCAGGCGTAACGTCCGTCGTCGTTTTGTATGTATTTTTATCCTTTGAGTCTTTATCGTTATTGTCTGAAGAACTCCATTTTACCCCGGCGCAACCGGCATAATTGGCGACCGCCCCGTAAAAGTTTCCGGAAACTTCGCAGATTTTCACCTGAGAATAGTCCGGGCAGAGATAAGCGGATATGAGAGTTTTCATGAACAGTTTTCCATCCGCGGTATTCTTTTTTCCTCCCTGCTGATAATTCCAGGCGTGCTCGTCAAAATCGATTTTTTCATAAAGCGGCATCTGGTCGACATAGGGAAGAAGATAAGAGAAAATACCGTAACTTCCGCAACCGGCGCGCGAACCTGTTCCCGAGCGGTCCGGAGTACCCGTAGAATAATCGGTTCCATCTGTCGCCGGCGGCAGTTTTTTCATTGCCGAATCGTAATTATGGCAAGCCAGCGCAAGCTGTTTGATATTATTCGAACACTGCATACGACGGGCCGAAGCGCGCGCCATCTGAACTGCCGGAAGAAGAAGCGCCACCAGCATTCCGATAATGGCGATGACAACCAGAAGTTCAACAAGAGTAAATCCTTTTTTGGTGAAAAAACGCATCATATTTCGTTCCTTCTGTTTTGCTCTGAATTACTTTCAGTTAAGCGACAAGTTCAAAAACAATAAACGTAAAATGATAAATAAGTACGAAACAAACTTTTGACGAACCGATTCCGAATCGTTCCTGAAACATGTCCAATCCGCCGACTTTAAACGTTCGGAGAAAAATTGAAACAACGGAAAAAAGTCTTAACGCCGCGTATGTTTTCCATTTAGAACAATACGAACCTTCCGTTTATTATACTCTCAAAAAATTTTCTGTATATACCTTCCTTACCATATTTTTTCAAAAACATAAAAATAAATTAAATTTCTCTAAAAATTTCACACAATCGGTAAAATAGTTTATGTTTCAACGTTTCCAAAAACCGCTCTTGGAGTTCAACATGCTTTTTTCCCAAATTCACGTCGCGTGCTTTGACGCAAAAGACTATACGCGGAAATTTCTTGACGAAGCGAATCAGTCGCCTGAATTCGGTTTTGAATTCGCCTTTTTTGAAAGCAGACTGACGTTCCAGTCCGTACGCATGGCGGAAGGCGCCGACGTCGTATGTCCATTTGC
>CAZWOV010000174.1:0-6253 GCA_964635645.1 uncultured Planctomycetaceae bacterium
TACCGTCATCATCAACGGTGTTTCCAAAGCCTACGCCATGACGGGTTGGCGCATTGGTTGGACGTTTGCGCCGGCCGCCGTCGCCAAAAAAATGGCGAGCCTTCAGAGCCAGGAAACCTCCAACCCGTGCAGTATTTCTCAATACGCGGCGCTGGCGGCGCTGGAATCCTCGCAGGAATGCGTGGAACAAATGCGCGCCGAATTTGAAAAACGCCGCGATTACGTCGCAAGCCGTATCGCCGCTATCGACGGTCTCTCCTGCGGCAATATGTACGGCGCGTTTTACGCGTTCGTAAATATTCAACCTCATCTCGGCAGAAAATACGACGGCAAAATGATCGAAACGGACACGGAATGGTGCCTTGAACTACTCGAAAAGAAAGGCGTCGCAACCGTTATGGGTTCCGCGTTCGGAGCGCCGGGATACGCCAGACTCTCCTTCGCCAGCAGTATGGAAGAACTGAAAGAGGCCTTTGACCTGATTGAAGAATTTTTAAAGTAATCCATAAACTTTAGAAATAAACGCCGTTCGGTTGTCTCCGCAGACCGACGGCGTTTTCGTTTGAAATCAATTTCTCCGAAACGGGAACGGGATAAGAGAAAAAAGCCGCGTTTCCCCAAACCGGCTAAACGCGGCATTTCACGACAATCTTTTTCGTTTTGACCGGTTCCGTCTCAAAAATCTGGCTGGCATGAACGTCTTCCGGCATAAAAATACAGAATTCACCCGCTTTCACGAGTATTTTCTGAGACGAATCGTTTTTCCGCGACCAGAACGGCATGACCTCCTTCGGAAAGAAAACGACGTCTTTTTCCTCATCGTATCCGTCGCCCAGAACGGGAAGTTCCGGAACGCAGGGGACGGAACCCATCAGCTCCTCGCCGGAAACGACCAGCTGAATGTCCGCGTATTTTCGGTGAGCCTCCAGTATCGCTTCTTCGCCCGGTTTCGTCGTATATTCCGCGGTACAGATAAAAATATTTTCGCCGTCGATGACCGTTTTCCCAATCGGCAGAGACTCGAAATCGTTTTTCTTCAGCCATGCGATCGCTCGGACTACCGTCTGAGGATATCGGGCGAGTTCAACGCTTTCCGGCGTCGTCTCTGAAAGTTTGGCGTAAAACATTTTTTCTCCTTTCAAGACCAATTGACGACAATGTTTCGGGAAAATACTTCATCCTTCGCAGGATTTGCAAAAAATTGGATTTTATTCCCCCTCTTGCTCAATATAGTCAAATTTTCTGTAAAAAGCAACCAGAACCGCCGTATTTTTTCCCGGAAACCTTGCTTTTTTGAAAAAATCAGGTAAAATAAAAGCGAACGATTGGTTTAAGTTGGTTGTTCATGATGGAGACAACCCGTTTTTTTACTCATTGCCCAAAGAAATATCATGCAATCTAAATACGATATTGTCGTCATTGGCTCCGGACTTGGCGGAATGACCGCCGCAAACATTTTAGCCCGCGCAGGCCATCGCGTTCTGCTCTGCGAACATCACTTTCAACTCGGCGGTCTTGCGACCTGGTTCCGTCGGAAAAACGGAATTATTTTCGACGTCTCGCTCCACGGTTTTCCCGTCGGAATGATCAAAAGTTGCCGCCGATACTGGAACAAGGAAATTGCCGACTCAATCATTCAGCTTCCCTCTATCCGCTTCGACAATCCGATGTTTTCGCTTGAAACGACCTTCAACCGCGAAGATTTTACCCGGCTCTTAATTGAAAGATTCGGCGTCGAACCGGCAACCGTCAACGCATTCTTCGATAAAGCGCGAAGCATGACGTTCGTCGACGACCAGCAAATGACGACGCGGGAGCTGTTTGAGGAATTCTTCCCCGGACGCGACGACGTCGTGCGTCTGCTCATGGAACCCATTACCTACGCAAACGGCTCCACTCTCGACGAACCGGCCATTACCTACGGTATCGTTTTCTCCAACTTCATGTCCAAAGGCGTCTTTACTTTCACCGGCGGCACGGACAAACTGATCGAAATGGCAACGGCGGAAATGAAGAAAAACGGCGTTGAAATCGCGACGGGAGTTCGCGTCGATAAAATCGCGGTGGAGAACGGAAAGGTTCAGGGAATTGAGGCGAACGGCCAATTTATTCGAACGAAAGCCGTCGTTTCCAACTCAAACCTGAAAAGCACCATTTTCAATATGACGGGAAAAGAATACTTCAAGCCGGATTTTATCGAAAAAGCCGAAAAAGTCCGCCTGAACAATTCAAGCTGTCAGGTCTACATGTCGCTCAAACCGGGAGAAACCGTCGATGAAAAAGTTTGCGGCGACCTCCTCTTCACTTCCGTCGCGCCGAAATTCGACGCGAAAATGCTCCTCAGCAGAAACATTACCAGCCGAACGTACTCCTTCTACTACCCCAAAACCCGGCCCGGCGTAAGCGATCGATACGCAATCGTAGCCAGCACAAACGCAAATTACGACGACTGGGCAAAACTCTCCGACGATGAATACGAAGCCGGTAAAAAAGAACTGATTGAAGATACCCTTAACGCCGTAGAAAAATACGTTCCCGGAATCCGCCAAAAACTCGACTGGGTCGAAGCGGCTACCCCAAAAACCTTTGAACGCTACACTCTCCACCAGATGGGAGCCAGTTTCGGCACTAAATTTGAGGGACTGGAAATCTCCCGTACTCTCCCGGAACAAATTCCTGGTCTGTATCATACCGGAAGCGTCGGCATCATCATGTCCGGGTGGCTTGGAGCCGTTAATTACGGCGTCATCGTCGCAAACGACGTCGACGCTTTTGTCAGAACGCAAGAACGCCAATAAAATAAATGCGCGGGAATTGCGGAAATTGCTTCCAACAAAAAGGACGCGGCTGAAAAAACCGCGTCCTTTTTCAATCAACTCTTTTCCAGAAACGCAGCGTCAAAGCGAACGCACATACTCGCTCAAATCGCGAATCTCGTCGTCCGTCAACTTATCCACCGCGCCTTTCTGAACACCGTGCTGGCCGTCCTTGAAGAGCTGGAACAGCGTCGGATAACGACCGTCGTGAAGATACGGCGCCGTACGCCAGACTTCCACAAGCGTCGGACAGTCAAAATCGCGGCGACGGTCAAACGGATTTTCCGTATTCACGTCGTGCATCTGCATGTCGGTAAAGTACCAGTCCGGGTCGTGGCACTGATGACAATTGACGCGGTAGAAAATATCCTTACCGCGCTTGGCGGCTTCTGAAAGTTCGCCGTTTACCAAAGCGGGACTCGGCAACGCTTTCATGTTCTTCAGATACTCGTCGATCGCTTCCATATCGGATTCCGGACGAACCGAGAAGAGAATGTGTTTAAATCCGGAACGAACGCAATGTTCCGCGTCCGCGCGAATTCCGGAAATCATCGTCGGAGGCGTATCATGCGAATGCAGCAGCGACTTCGCGTTTTTCGGATTCCCAAGACCGTCGTTCATCAGGTCCCAGTTCAAACCGTCCGGGCGCGTGTACGGGTGACACGAGGCGCAGGACTGCCACTGCTGGAAACAGGCTTCGCCGTCGTTGAACACAAGAATACCTCTGCGGGCAAGGCTCAACTCAAAATTGGGATTCAACTCAATACGGCCGACTTCCTTTTTACTTTCAAGATCCACTACGTTCACCGTATCGCTGAAGTACATGGGAATGAAAGCCTTACCGTTAGCAATCGCCACAGTTCGCGAACCGTTGCCGTTAAGTTTTACGCGCGTTCGCATTCCAACAAGGAAAGCCAGGTCGTTCGGAATATCCGCGCTGGACGCCGAACTATATCCGTAATCGCTCTTCTGTCCCTGCGCGTCCGAGGACTGTTCGGCCGACGCAATCTTATTCAGCTTCTCGAACATGGCGGCAGCGTCGATGATACTGATTTCATGCGTACCGGCGTGCGCCACGATAAGCTTTTGGCCGTCGTCCGTCATCTTAACGCCCCACGGATTGGAAGCTCCAAGGTCAATGTCGTCCAGAAGCACAACGTTAATCAATTTTCGAGCCTGAGCGTCAATAATCGCAACCGCATTCGTATTCATCCAGCCGCGTTCCAACTGCGTCGTCGGCATCTGATAGCGCGCCAGGTTGTTCGTCACAAAAGCATATTTTCCATCTGCCGAAACGCTAATTTCATGAAGAGAAACGCAACCGTTCAAAAGACGGATCTGTCCGGTTTCATATGTTTCCGTGTCCATCCAGGTGACTTCTGCCGCAACGTCGTAACCGTCCGCCGGATCAATTGGGAGATAATTCGCAATATAAAGCGTTTTTCCATCCGGAGTAACGTCTACGGAAATCGGTTCATGGAGAGCCTTGACGCGCCGAATCTCCTTCTTCGCTTCCAGATCCAGCACGGAAACGTCCGTAGAAAAACGATTGGCAACATACGCGATTTTACCGTTTGGATGAACGACGATTCCTTCCGGGCAGTAACCGACTGGAATACTCCATTCTTCATTACCGTCGGCAATATCAATACAGCGAACCGTTCCTTTCGGCGCGGTAGTAACAAGAAGTTTCGTATCGTTTTGCCAGAGTGCGGCCCACGTCGGCGTATCCGCCACGGCAAATTCTTTCACGACCTTACTGGAAGCCGTATCGATCTGCGAAATTTTAGCGGCGTCAAATTCTACAAGATAAATAAATTTCTGGTCTTTCGAAACAGCCGTCGAATGGGGACCGCGGTAGGCGGGGTCTCGCGAATAGTCCGCATTTTCCGCCGTCAAGACGGAGCAGAACGCAACGCACGCGAGCAGGGTGGAGTAAAAAATTGATTTCATCTGGTTTTCCTTTCTTTTAAAAATAACTCTATTCTATTATGTTAATCGGAAACCGAAAATAAATCAAGTCCTTCCTCAAAAAAACTTTATTTTTTAACGCTTTTTTCCTCAAAAAACGTTCATTCACCGCGCCTTTAACGCTTGCGTCTCCATCCCGTAAATTAAATTAAAGACTACTTTTTTACTTGATTTTCCATTGTTTTTCATTTTGTTTCTGAAAATCAAAAACAATTCTTTAAGTAAAGTCCGTCAAACGCGGGCGAAATATTATCCGGCAACTCGGAAGCGATCCGCATATGGTCAAATCCATGACCAATATGCGTAAAAAAAACACGTTTCGGTCTGATTTTTTCCACTAATTCCAGTACCTCCGAAAGCCCCATATGCGTAGGATGCGGATCGTAGCGCAAGCAACCGACGATGAGCGTCTCCAAACCGTTCAGATTTTCCAGAGTCTCTTCCGGTATCGTCTTCGCGTCGGTGCAATATGCCAAATTTCCAATGCGAAATCCCAAAATTTCCATCATTCCGTGCATAATCTTCAAAGGAAGGACTTTCCTTCCCAAAACCTGAAATTCCTTTCCCGCCTCAATCCGATTCAACGTCAGCTTCGGTATCCCTCCCGCCGGGTATTTCTGAACCTGCGGATCGAAAACGTATGCGAATTTGGTTCTTATCTCGCGTTCAACATGCTCCGAACAGTAAACGTCCACATTTTTCCCTCCGTTCAACGAAGAAAATCTTCTGGTTTCGTCCAGGCCGAAAAGATGATCCACATGCGGATGCGTGAAAAGAATCGAATCGGCAAAGAGCAATCGTTCCCTCAGAAATTGTTGGCGCAAATCCGGCGAAGTATCAATGAGCAGATTGCCTTCCGGAAATCCCAGAATAACGGAACTGCGCGTCCTTTTGTTTTTCGGTTCCGTACTTTGACAAACAGGACATTCGCACCCCAGCATCGGCACGCCGTGAGAGGTTCCCGTCCCAAGAAAAATAAGATCGCCCGTCGGTATTTTTTTGATCATTTTCTCTATTCTGAAATAAAAATCATGTCAAAATTCAACAAAACGCGAAACAGAAGCTCCGCGTTTTGTCTATTCAGTAATTATTTTAGATAACTTCGCCTGAGAAAAACTTATCTTTTTCCAAGTTTATCGTTAGTCATAAACCCCTGATTATTATTACGGTTTCGTTTTTTCTTCGATTTTGAACCGCCTTCATCCATCGGCTGCGAAACATTTTCCATCATTTCATAACGCTCAACTTTTTCCCGACGACGATACACGTCGTCCACGTCCTCAAGCTCCGACTGAATGATGAAATCGCCCTTCGGTCCAAGAAGCAAGACCATCGCAGGAGAATAAATCCCGCCGTGGTAATCTTTCAGCGGTTGCTGCGCGTCTTTGTATTCTTTGTCCGTAAGCGGTTCGTAAAGTTCCTTTCCGCCGCGAACGTCGAGAAGTATAAAACCGGTACGGAAAGAG
>CAZWOV010000175.1:0-6211 GCA_964635645.1 uncultured Planctomycetaceae bacterium
GGAAAAGGCCGACGGTTTTGAACTGATTTTCAACGGTAAAAACCTCGACGGATGGCGCGGCGATACCAAAGGTTATCTTGTGGAAGACGGCGTCATCGTCTGCAAACCCGGCGGAAACCTCTATCTTCCCAAAGACTACAAAAATTTTGTTATCCGTTTTGATTTTCAAGTGCCGCCGGGAGGAAATAACGGTCTCGGTATCCGCGCGGAAATGGGCAAAGACGCGGCATATTACGGAATGGAAATCCAGATTCTGGACGACTACGCCGACTGCTACAAAAACCTGAACCCCTACCAGTACCACGGCTCAATCTACGGCGTTGTTCCGGTCAAACGCGGTTTCACGAAACCCGCCGGCGAATGGAACACGGAAGAAGTTGCGGCCGACGGCGGAAAAATTCGAGTCACGGTTAACGGCGAAGTCGTCACGGAAGCCGATATCTCCGAAATCCAAAAAACCGTCGATGGGCGCGAACATCCCGGACTGCACAACGAATCGGGCGCCATTGGTTTTCTCGGTCATGGGTCAAAAGTCATGTTCAAAAACGTCCGCGTCAAAGAACTTGATTAAGATTATCGACGAATTTATCTCATGACATGCGGAGGACCGCGCGGCGATTCTCCGCTTTTTTACGTTTTCCGACACGGTTTTCGTTTATTCTCCTAAACGCTTCAAATTTAGAGAGCAATTCAGCCATGGATACGGCGCTTCCTGAAATCGTACGTCAGACGCGCGAAATTTTCGCGCAAAAAGGATTTATCCCACTCCTTAAAAAAGGCGAACCGCTGAATTTTGAAGGAATTTGGGGATCGGGAGCCGCGGCGGTTCTCGCGGCAATTATTCAGGAAATCCCCCGCAAAAACGTCGTTGTTCTGACTCCGACGCAAGCAATCGCCAAAAATTTTCAAGACGATTTGCCGTTATTTACGACTCGCCAAAGTCTTTTTTTTCCATGGCAAAACAATTCTTTCGATTTTCTGCAAAATGAACGCAACGCAAACGATTCGTCAGACGAAAATCTGTTGGCCTCCTTTATTCCTGACGCAAATGTTGGCGAACGCCTTCGCGTTTTGAAATCGCTTTTAAAAAATCCTGGAGACGCCGACGAGGAACCGCCGGTAATTATTGCGCCGATTCAGTCGTTTATGACTCCCTGCCCGTCTCCAAAGGAACTGCAAAAAGAATCGATTCGCCTCCGCCGCGGAGAACCGCGTTCCATGGAGTCGCTCCTGGAATGGCTCGTAACTCACGGTTTTCAAAACACTACGGCAATTGAATTTCCCGGCGAATTCTTTTCCCGAGGCGGACTCGTCGATATTTTTGCCATCGACTGGGAAAACCCGTTGCGAATCGAATTTTTTGGCGACGAAATTGAATCCATTCGGGAATTCGACCTGAATACTCAACGCAGTCTTCGTTTTATGGAAGAAATCGAAGTCGGAGCGTTCACGTTACTCCTGGATTATCCCAGTCCGCCGGTTTCCCCGACGGATTATCTGCCCAAAGAAAATACGTTCTTCTTTCTGGTTGAACCGGAAAGTATTCAGCTTCAGGGCCGCCAATTCTACCAGGCGCAGGAAAACCCGGAACGTCTATTCTCCATGGAAGAAGTCTACCGGAACATTCTGAGATTCCCCATTTCAAGCGCCTCCGCTCTGAGCGCCGGAGTATTCGGCAACGCGTTTCATCTGTCAATGGAGTCTGTGGAACGTTTCAGCGGCGATTTCTCAAAAGTCAAAAACGAACTGGAGTATTTCGGAATTAATCAAACGGTCTATCTTCTTTGCCCCAACGAAGCGGAACAGAAACGTTTGGAAACCATTTTTGAAGATACCGTTTTAGCGAAAAAGAACGCGCTAAAGTACCGAATTGGAACAATTTCAAACGGATTCCGATTCGTCTCTTCGCACTCGTTGGTCATCTCGTCTTCAGCGCTTTTTCATCGGGAAGAAATCCAGCGCAACGCCGTCAAAAGGAAAAAATCAGGAACGCAGTCCGCTCCAACCACAAAAATTATCGACGCGTTCTCCGATCTTCAGGAAAATGATTTCGTCGTCCACGTCTCTTTCGGCGTCGCCCGTTACCGCGGTCTGAAACTTCTTGAACCTTTAAAATCCAAATCTTCAGCCCCATCGGCGAAACAACCTCCTCATACGCGAAGTATCTCCTCCTCTCCTGGAACGCCGGCGGGCGGTACGCCAAACGCCGCGGGAGCCGAAGAACATATGATACTCGAATTTAAAGACAATGTTTTCGTTTATGTTCCCGTCTCCAAGATCGCCCTGGTTCAAAAATATATCTGCAGCGGCAATTTCGAACCGAAACTTTCGGCATACAGCGGCAAAACATGGGAACGCACGAAAAAAAACGTCGAAGAGTCCATTCAGGATCAGGCTTCGGAAATGCTTAACATTCAGGCGGTTCGACATTCCAGACTCGGCGTTTCGTTTCCAATTAATACGCCGCTTCAACAGGAATTCGACGCGCTTTTCCCCTTTACGGAAACTCCCGACCAGCTTCGGGCAATCGAAGCGATCCGATCCGACATGGCCTCGTCGCATCCAATGGACCGTCTTCTCTGCGGCGACGTGGGATTCGGGAAAACGGAAATTGCCATGCGCGCCGCTTTCACCGCGGTAGAAGCGGGATACCAGGTCGGAATCGCCGCTCCAACCACCATTCTGGCCGAACAGCATTTACGCACGTTCAAACAGAGAATGGCGACTTTTCCTATCAGAATCGAGTGCATTTCAAGATTTGCGTCTCCTGCGGAACAGAAAGAAATTCTAGGCCGGCTCGCGGAAGGAAAAATCGATATTCTCATTGGAACGCACCGCATAGCGGGAAGCGACGTTAAATTCCAGAATTTAGGTCTGATCGTCATTGATGAAGAACAGCGATTCGGCGTAGAATTGAAGGAGTCGTTCAAAAAGCTCCGCGCAACCGTGGACGTTTTGACGATGACGGCCACGCCGATTCCGCGAACGCTTCATTTATCGCTTCTGGGAATCCGCGATATTTCAAACCTCGAAACGCCGCCTAGCGACCGCAAAGCGGTTGAAACCCGCGTAATTCGATTTCAGGATGCGCAAATACGAAACGCCGTCATGCGTGAAATTGACCGAAACGGGCAGATTTTCTTCGTCCATAACCGCGTGCAAGACATCTACGACGTCGCCGCCCGATTACAAAACGTAGCGCCCGAAGCTAAAATTGCCGTTGGACACGCGCAAAGGCCGGAACGAGAACTTGAACGGGTAATGCTCAAATTCATCAATCATGAAATCGACGTCCTGGTGAGTACTACAATCGTCGAAAGCGGGCTGGATATTCCAAACGCAAACACGATTTTTATTAACGAAGCCGAACGATACGGACTGGCAGACCTTCACCAGTTGCGCGGCAGAGTGGGCCGTTTTAAAAATCATGCGTATTGCTACCTTCTGGTCAACGAAAACGCCGCGTTGACTCCAAACGCGCTCCGACGTCTGAAAGCAATCGAAGAATTTTCGCATCTCGGTTCCGGTTTCAGTATCGCCATGCGCGATCTGGAAATCCGCGGCGCCGGAAATATTCTGGGAACACGGCAAAGCGGACAGATCGCTCTGGTCGGCTACGAACTGTACTGCGATATTCTGGAAAATACGATTCGCAAACTTCAAAAACTGCCGCCTCGCGAAGTAATCGACGTCGACGTCAGCCTGCCTCTGACCGCCTATATTCCGCATTTTTATGTTCCGGACATGCGGATGAAAATGGAACTCTACCGTCGTCTGTCGCGTTTAACGCGGCTTGAACTCCTGGAAGATTTTGAAAAAGAGCTGCTTGACCGTTTTGGAAAAATTCCTCCGCAGACGCGGCTCCTCCTGAAACTCTATCAAATCCGAATTCTGGCGCACCAATGGCTGATTTATGCGATTCATCGCGACGGTGAATTTATTGTTCTCGAATTTTATTCGTCAAAAGCTCTCGAACCCCTCTCTCGCCGACAAATCGGTCCGGAAAAAAAGTCGCTTCGTTTCGTAGACGAGCGCACGGCTTATCTGCCGCTTGACGAAGAAACGGCAAATTCCTCGCCCGATTCCGGAAAAATACTGAATTATCTTGAAATGCTCTTGCGCCATTCATGAAAATTTGTTATCCTGCATCCGTTTATATTCTGGGAGTTTTTTCAAAATGAAATTCATTTCGTGAAAAACTCGCGAAATTCAGAAATATCAAACAAAGCAAAATCACGGAAACAGAAGACCACAGTCGGTTTCCCGACGTTGAATTTCCTTACTTTTATCGCCAACTCGCGAGGATGGGATGCGCGTATCCACCAGATTTTTCATTATTCCGATTCTTTTTTCCTTGTTTTCGATTTTGGGAAACCACGAAACGTCCGCCTTCTGGTGGAAATCCAAATCGGAAAAAACGACTGCCGAAAAAAATGTTGAAATGCAGAATTTCACGGAATCTAAAAACACTTCCCGCGCTGGTTCATTCTGGCAATCCTCAAATTCCGGCAATGAAAAACCTCCCACGGCAAACGGCTCGAATGAAAAACTTGATCCGGATCGTTTTTTAAGCAGAGAAGAACGGGACCAAAAAGAATTTGAACGGGAAAAAGCGGAAAAAGGAGTCTTTTTTGCTTTTCCCTGGGCTCAAAAAAATAAAAAGAAGGAAATTTCCGATCCGTTTGGAAAAGTGAAGGAGGAAGCTCCCCGTTACCAAAATCTCGAAGAATTGGGAATTACTCCTTCCGAAGATCTTCTGGCGCAAGCGGCCGGCCAAACGAATGAAACGACTCTCCCGTCAACGTCTCCCGTCAATATCCCGCTTCAGCGCGATTCGTCGGCCCCCCTTCACACGGCGGATAATTCCGTTCAAACGGAACGGTTAACCAATTCCAATACGCCCGGTCTTAATTCTGTTTCAGAGAACGCGGCGGTAGGTTCCGCGGTCGAACTTCCGTCAAGTCTGAACGAACTCCCGCCTTCAGGCGAATTGCTTCCTAACGAATTGCCTTCCGCGGGAACTCTTCCCGTCGGCGCGGCAATCGCGTCTAACCAAAATACCCCGTCCAGCCGAACGCTTGAATGTTACCGGGAAGAAACGCAGACCAAACCTCAATCCGACGCCATTTTCAAGAAAATGCCGGCGTTAACCGCCGACTCTTCCGAACTCGGCGGCGATGGAGTTCAATACTATGGTCACGGTCTGGTTCTGGCGCAAGTCGGCAATCAGGTTATTCTTTCCGGCGACGTCATGGCGAGCGTGGACCGAATCATGGAAGAAAACAAACAGAAAATTCCAGAAGAATACTGGGATCTCCAACGCGAAATGCTCACGCGAATGCTTCTGGAACAATCCGTCGAATCAAAACTGATCTACTGCGACGTTTTGAGAAACGTACCGCCGGAAGGAATTCAGCAAAACTTTAAACTTATCGACGATTTATTCGAAGACTCCGAATTGCCCGCCAGAATGAAGAAAGAGGGCGTTCAAAGCCGTGAAGAATACGAAAAGAAACTCGCCGCGGAAGGCACGTGCATCCAGAAACAGAAGTATCTCTACCGGGAAGCCGTTTTCTGTCAGCAATGGATGATGAAAACCATTCCGCAAAATCCGACGATTTCCTACCTTGAAATCGACGACTACTATCATGCGAACATAAAAGATTTCGAGACTCCGCCCAAGGCGCGTTGGGAAGAACTGGTCGTGCGAAAATCCCGCTTTCACTCTCGGGAGGAAGCGTATCAGGAAATCGTACGCATCGGTTCTCTCGTCGCAATTCAAAAGAAACCGTTCGGCCAGATCGCAAAAGAATTCTCGCACGGAGTTACTGCGGTCGACGGCGGCGCACAGGATTGGATCAAACCCGGACAATTAGCGTCAGAGGAACTTGAGAAAGCTATTTTCTCACAGCCCGTAGGACAATTAAGCGCAAATATCATCGAAGACAAAAATTGTTTCTATATTATTCGCGTACTTGACCGCAGAGAACTCATCCGAAAATCTCTGGGCGACTGTCAGGGAGAAATTTACGCCATCCTCAAAAAACAGAAAATCGACCAAACTCGCGAAGAGTACTTTGCAAAACTTCGCAAAGAAATCCCCGTCTTCACGATTTTCGACGGTATTCCATCTCCCGAAGAACGAATTCGGGCGGAACAGGAAGCGGTTCAACAGGCAATGGACCGAAGAAAAACTTCGCTCTTCTGAAAC
>CAZWOV010000176.1:0-6210 GCA_964635645.1 uncultured Planctomycetaceae bacterium
TGAGTAAAACTGGCGTCGTCTTTCGGGACGGCGCCTTTTTTATTTTATTTTAATTTTTCCATAATTTATTCGTACCGAGAGAAGTCAAGTCTGAGGGTTGAGAATAGGAACGGGGAAATTGCCGTTCCGTTCCGTTTTTCTTGAACAGGAACCCCAAATTTTTCTGGTCTGGAAATAGTGTCGTTCGTCGTATTTTCTAATATGGAAATAATTTCGCGGAGATTGAAAAGGTGAGGTTTGATATCGGCGGGGAAGATTTGCCCGCGTCCGGAGGCTGGAAGGCTGACGGAAGCAGATACGCTTTCCGCCGCCGTCCTGCGGGGAGTTCCTGCGAATAAGTTCACGGCGGGACGGTTAGAGGACGAAGCGAGCGGAGCGACAGCGAAAAACAGCGTAACGTTCAACTCAAGCGGGTTCCCGCTTTTGAATGCGGAAACGACGCAGACGGCGCGGGTGTCTGCGATGGGAACGGCTATTGAGGAACCGGCGAGGAAAATGATGAATACGAATCGTTGGGAATCGAAACGCTTCGAGATATTTGCGGCGTTTCAGCGGAGGCATGTGAATCCTGACTTAACGGTCGGCGGTGATAATCAGGCTATGATAATTCGGGTTGAAAGAGCCGGGAAACGGGGCAAAAGTCTCCGAACGGCGTTAATGGACGGCGTTTGATTCCGGGACTCGGCTTGTCCGGCGAACGTTCCTGAAAACATAGCCTCCACTCCTCGTGCAGGTGGTTTGCGGGTGGTTGCGACGGGGGTGTTCGGCGCGTCGTCGGCGTTCGGCGGAGAAAATCTTGCGTAAGAAATATCGTTCGCCGACGTCTTTCTCCCTTTTTTGAATTTTCTTAAGGCGTTTCTGGGCGGAAATCGAAGGCGTACGGTCGGTAACGCGGACGCAAAAACTTTGGATTCGAGCGTCGATTTGCGGCTGTTTTGCGCGGTTTCTTGACATTGATTTGCCGACTCGGAGGATTAAACTCGTCGTCGGCGGGATAAACGGGAGACGGCGTTTTTCTATGCGCAGGACGAAAACCAGTTTTTTTGGGGGCGGTTTGGAGCAGGCGGTTTTTGGAACAGTTATTCTTGTTTTCTTCTTTGCGATTTGTTTATCGTTTGTTTTTAATAAAACGGACAGTCTGATTGAGAGGATTTTTCCGATTTTTTTAGAAATTTTGGCAGAAATAGCAAATGAACATAAGTTTGAGGGCCTATTTTGTCGATTAGTAAAATAATCCGACTGTACCGATTGCACGTATTTAAATATTTTTTCATTTTTAAATGCTTGTTTCGATTATCACAGTCGTTTTGAACTGCATCAAGTACTAAAACGAAGATTGGGTTCCAGTTATGTTCCAGTTGAAAAAGATGAAACTGATTTTGAGTGGCTTTAGTATGCTTTTGCTCGTGAGCGTCCTTCTCACGGGTTGCCGTCCATTCGATCATTACGACGATCCATTGGGCAAAAAAGTTCCTTCAGAAATGGAGCCGCCTCGGGAATTGAGTATGACTTCTCTACCGGCGTATCGAATTGCTCCTCCGGACGTGGTGACGATTGAACTTCAGAAAATGGTTCCGAAGCCGCCGTATTATCTCCAGACGCTGGACGTTATTTACGTACGAGTTCTGGGTACGCTCTATGATCAGCCGATTGACAATTACTATGTCATTTCTGCCGAGGGAACGATTGATCTGGGGCCGAGTTACGGCGTTATCCGCGTGGAAGGAATGACTGTTGAAGGGGCTCGCGATACGATCAAAAATCATTTGACGCAGGTTCTTCGCGCTCCGGAAGTATCGATTTCTCTTGCGCAGATGTCGGCCATGCAGCCGATTAACGGTCAATATCAGATCGGTCCCGACGGTACGGTTAACCTGCGGTACTACGGTACGGTTCATGTCGCCGGGATGACGCTCATGGAAGCGAAGTTTGCCATTGAACAACATCTTTCGCATTATTTGAATTCGCCCGTCGTGTCGATGGACGTGGTCGCGTACAACAGTAAAAGTTACTATGTGATAACGCAGGGCGCGGGTAACGGAGACAGCGTTCGCAAGATTCCGATTACGGGCAACGAGACGGTTCTCGACGCGATTTCCCAGATTGGCGGCATGTCGCAGCTTTCCAGTCAGAAAATCTGGATAGCGCGTCCCGCTCCCGGCGATTTTGCCTGCGAGCAGCGGTTGCCGGTTGACTGGAGCGCGATTTCAAGCGGGGCTTCCACCGCCACGAACTATCAGATAATGCCCAACGACCGCGTGTTTATTGTTCAGGATAATTTCACCGCGACCTCGAACTGGATAGGAAAAGTTATGTCGCCGTTTGAACGCGCCGCAGGCGTGATCTCCCTTGGAACCAATACGGCTCGAAATATCCGCAATATCGATCAGGATTATGGTTACGGATATTGATGCGACGAGCCGGGTTTTCGGAATAAACGGACCGGCTGTTGCAGACGCAACTTAACTGGACGGCGGGCATGCAAGGACCAACCTGTCCGCTCCCAATGCAACAGAACATAACAGAAAAACAATTTACGGTTAAGATTGAATAACTTTGGGTATTCCAGAAGTCCAGAAATTATCGATACCTGGAGAATACCCGTTCGATTGCGGAGGGCAGGGATGACTTTCGCAAAAATAAAATCACAAACAGTCACTTCATTCCCAAAACAGCAGAAATGGGGTTTGAATCATGAAAAACAATAAAAGTTCCCGAATGACGAGTACCGTAATGGCAGCGCTGGGCGCCGCCATCTTTGCGGGTTCGATTGAAGCCGGTTCGCCGCCGTCGCGCCAAACGCCCTATATTGTTCCGAAGGACAAGCAGGGGATCGTTGAAGTTGGGCCGTGCCAGATGCCGCCTTGCGTCGGAGGAAAGACATGCGTACCGAACGCGCGGGATTACGGATACTACGAAGGAACGTGGAGAAGGTGGCCGACGCAGCAGAGATACGATCAGGAATTTCCGCAGGCAGTCGGGGCGTCTCCGATGAATCAGTCCCCAAACCGGAGTACGATTCCAGCCTCTATCGTCAATTCCAATTTGCAGAACGTCGCGCCTGTTCTTACGGTACCGGAAGAGGATGAACCCGCTCCCGTTATGGGCAACTTTGAAGCGCCGAATATTGTTGTTCCCGATTCTCCAGCCGTCGCGGCACCGGAAGTTATTCGTAAGGGAATTTCCGCTCCTGTTCAGTCGGCGCCGAAAGCTCCGGTTGATCCGTTGCTGGATTACAGTTCCAATCAGGTTCCTGGAATTTCAACGTCTCCGGTAATTACTTCCGCAGCGCCCGTTCAGGATAATCCGCCGACGCTTGAAGCGTTGCCGGAACCTCAGAATACCGAATTGCCGACAGCCGACGCTCTTCCCGTTCCAGCCGACGATGCGGATACGGAACTTACCGCTCCGACGGCCGACAGCGTTCCAATTCTTGAAACCGAGCCGGAAAACGCCGGCGCCGCCGACGACAATTCGTTGAGCGTTCCAATGTCTCAGGTTCCAACTGGAGAACGGTCCATTATCATTCACCAGGAGAATGTTGTTGAAACAGTACCCGCCGACGAAGGAAATTTTGCCGCGGTGCAGCCGTTCAATCCCTATGACCATGCGATTCAGGTTTCGCATACGGAAGAAACGCCGTCTCTTTCCGATTCGGCGGACGCGGTCAATCCATTTGGTTCCGCCGCGTCGAATCCTTTTGACGTTTCTTCAACTTCAAATGAAGCGGAAGATTCGGCTCAAACCGTTAGCGACGTTCTGGATAGCGCGGTAACGGTCAACCCGTTTGCGCAGGCGTCGAATTCGGAAACGTCGATTTCGGAAACGCCGTCTGCGGACGAACAGGTGGGTCTGGATGGTTTTTGCCCTGTTGCCTTGATTGAAAATGAAGAATGGGTTGAAGGCAATAAACAGTGGTCAGTCATGCACGATGGAATATCGTATCATCTTTCCAGCGCCGAGCAGGTTCGAAAATTCCTTGCGAATCCGGAGGCGTATACTCCGGCCCTGAACGGGGCCGACCCGGTTATTTGGGCTGAATCCGGAGAGAAGGTATCTGGATGCGCCGATAACTGCATCGTGTTTGAAGGAAAACTCTTCATGTTCTCAACGGAAGAAAATCTTAACAAATTCTTCGAAAACACAAGTTCATACGTAAAATAAGACATTTTCCCCATTGCTGCGAGGAGGCCGTTTCATTTGAGGAACGGCCTTTTTTGATAGAAGAGGACGTTTATTTTAAAAACTTTAATATTTTTCTTAAATTTTATCTTTCCGCCCCTTGAAAGATAAAATTTTTCTGCTATACTTTGAACTGTGGGATTAAGGCCCGACAATGGATTGGAAATCGGGCTTTTTGTGGGTTTCATGCCCTGCCGGAGTGGAGAATGGAATTGAAACGACGGTTTTTCGGCTAGGGGATTGATTTCTCATGACCATGACGGTTGATTTTATCCTTGGCGAGCATCAGCGAACGCTTGACGAACGGTATCGGATTTCCATTCCAATGGAAATGTGCGACGCGCTGACGCATTCCATGGAGGGTCAGGAGTGCATTCTGACTAAAGAGCGTCCCGGCTGTCTGAGTCTATGGAACGCTGCGTTGTGGCAGGAGAAATTGAATCAGGGCGTTCAGCTTATTCGCGACAAGATGGCGGCGGGTCATATGAATGGAAGAATAGACCAGCTGCAAATGCTTGGACGTCTTTTATCCACAAGACAAAAGCCCGTTCAATTTGCAGGGCGCGGAAGGCTCGTATTGCCGGAAGGATTCAGAGAATTTCTTGGAGTCGAGCCTGGCGGAGAGGTCGTTATCGTTGGGGCCGCAGTTTGCGTTGAACTTTGGAAACCGGAGCGATGGCTTGATTATCTCGACGGCAGAATGCCGAGATTCAGACGATTGTTCGACCAGTTGGCGCACTGATTTTACGTATTATTCGATATTCCCCTGAGTTTCAGGTTTTTTATTAATTCAACCGAGACGCGGTGTTTCGGCTGGAAGTGCAGATTATCAAAACGAATTCGTTAATTCGTCCTGAAACGAGGGAAATTAAACACCGTGATGAATTTCATCGCGGTGTTTTTTTAAGATAATAACAATTGAGAAATTTACGGAGAAAGAAATGAAATGTCAGGTCGTAATTCCCGCAAGACTTGCTTCGACGCGGTTGCCGGGAAAAGTTCTGCTTAATGAAACGGGGAAAACGCTTATTCAGCACGTCTGGGAAGGCGCGAGGCAGTCCAGGCTGGCGGACGGCGTCACAATTGCCGCCGACGATGAAAAAATCATGAACGCCGTCCGTGATTTTGGCGGAGACGCCGTATTGACCAGTAAAGATATCAGATGCGGAACGGACCGAATCGCCGTTGTCGCTCAGGGAATGCCGGACGTTGATATTTTCGTGAACGTTCAGGGCGACGAACCTGAAATTCTTGGTGAGATGGTAGATTCCGTCGCGTCGCTTCTGATGAACGATATGGACGCCGTTATGGCTACGCTTGCCGCTCCAATACGCTCTTTAGAGAAAGCTCGCGACGTTTCCTGCGTTAAGGTTGTTTTTGATTCAAAAGGGAACGCGCTCTATTTTAGCAGAAGTCTTATTCCTTACCCGCGCGACGGAGTGAAAGAAGAAGATCTTCAAAAAGATCCTCCTGTTTTTTGGCAGCATTTGGGAATTTATGCTTATCGGAGAGATTTTCTTTTGAAACTGAGTTCAATGCCGGGAACGGGGCTTGAAAAACTTGAGTCGCTTGAACAGCTTCGCGTTTTGGAAAACGGTTTTAATATTCTCGTTGGAAAAGCGCCTCGCGCCGGAATCGGGATTGATACGCCCGACGACTATGCCGAATTTGTCCGAAAATGGAGAAATAAACGAGAGGGAATTCATTAAAACCAATTCAGGTTTCCGCAATTCGGTTTGAGGCGTCGACCGTCCGCCTGAATTCTTTGAACGGTCGGAACGGATGAAATTTCGACAGAAATTCGCGGGGGGGACGTTAATTTCTCTGGTCGGCGAGACTTTGACGTTGGTTAGATCTCTATGGGAATTTTTGAAAGACTCCGTTGGAACGCGGTTAGACGTTGCGGTTGATACGCTCCCGTCGGTTCGGTAAATCGTCGGGGGCGTTTTATTCGGCAGACGCAGCCGCGTGTTTCGCAACTATTCTTTTGAGGAGTCGGCGTGTTTCAAAAATTCAGGTTTGAGAGAA
>CAZWOV010000177.1:0-6209 GCA_964635645.1 uncultured Planctomycetaceae bacterium
TCTTGCGTTCTTCCGCGGCCGCGTCGACGTAAACGTGGCAATTTCCGGCAAAGTGCTTAATAACCGGCATCGTGGCTTCATTCGTAACCCGTCGAATCAGGCCTTCGCCGCCGCGCGGAATCGTAACGTCGATCAAATCGTTCATTTTCAGAAAATGTCCGACGGCGTCGCGGTTGGTCGTCGCGACCAGTTGAACGGCGTCGCGCGGAATACCAACTTTTTCTGCCGTTTCGGCAAGAAGTTCGGCTATTTTCATACTTGAATGAATCGCTTCTTTGCCGCCGCGCAGAATGACTGCGTTACTGCTTTTGACGCAAAGCGCGGCCGCGTCGGCGGTTACGTTTGGACGCGATTCGTAGATGAAAAAGACGACGCCCAGAGGCACGCGAACTTTTCGGACGTCCAGCCCGTTCGGACGTACCTGCGACGAGATAATTTCTCCAACGGGATCCGGAAGTTTGGCGACGTATTCGAGAGCTTCCGCAATTCCTTCGACGCGCTCCGGATTCAGTTTCAACCGATCAATTTCCGCCGGAGTCAATCCGTATCCGGGAGCCGCTTCAATGTCTTTGTCGTTTGCCTCGAGAATTTCGGCCATTCGATCGCGCAGAATGGCGGCGCTCAGGTTCAACCAGTCGTTTTTTTGTTTACCGGAGACGCTTGCCAGTTCTGCGGAAGCGTTTTTGGCCTTTTGCGCGACTTCTCGACAGTATGCTTCAAGATTTTCGATGTTCATATTTTTCGGTTTTCTTAGGGGTAAAAGGGGAAATCGCAGCGAAAGCCGACGATCCGATTTGAATTATCTCCAATTAATTTAATCGAAATTACTGGAAAAGTCAAGAGGTGAAAAAGAAAAAACGGAAATTGGAAACTTCTCGAAATATCGAGAGAAGTTTTTACCGCTTTTAGGCGTTCGCGTTCTTTAAGCGTTCGCATTTACCTCCGGTTTTTCTGACGTTACTTTCTGAAAGGCTTTTTCAGACAGGCGACGCAAATTTCCTGGTGACTGTAGTGGAGTTGCCGGGCGCGAACGATATTGAATCCCCAGGATTTAATACGCGCAAGATAGTCTTTTACCTCAAATCCCATATTCCAGTCGGGGAATTTGAGTGTCAGGAGCATTCCCCGCACGTTGACGTCCGGATGCATTACGACGGATTCGATTACGTCCAGCGTGTAGTTCGGCGGAACGTTGACGTCGCAGGTAATCCACCGGATTTTCCTGAATTCGCTGCGTTTTACGAAAGCGATACGCGAACGAATGTGTCTGAAATTTGGATTTTTCAGTACTTCCGGCGCCATTTCAGCCGGGTCGATTCCGAGGACCTGGCAACCGCGGGAGAGAAGCGCCTGGGTGGCGCCTCCGGGGGCGCTTCCGATTTCGCAGACGCGCGCGTCAAAGATGGGGAAATGCGACCATCGAATCGCTTCCTCCATTTTCAGCCATGCGCGTGAAACGACTTCTTTCGGAACGTCCAGATCCAGCATTCCGCCGGGAAAGGCAGACTGAAAAGACTGAACGCGATGCCATCCGACGAGCCATTCGTGCCGAGGTCTGTCTTTAGCCTTTGCGCCGTTTCGGCGTTTCCTGCTTTTTTCAGAAATTTCATGAAATTCAGCGGCGTCGAAAAGTTCCCGGACGCCGGACGGTTGCGCGACGGAGAGACGAGACGGCGCGTCCGATTCCGTTTCCTGCCGTCGGGCGAGAAATTCCGCTACCCGCGTTGGAGGAATCGGATTCACAAGAATTACGTCGAGAACCAATTCGTCTTTCCGCGCCGGTTCGCGTTGATCTTTTGATTTGAGGGAGTTATGCGGATACGCCTCAGAAAGCGTTCGCGAGAGGGCGTAGGCTTCTTCCGTCAATCGAGGTTCGAATTTGTAGTCGCCGATTTTATGCAGATCGCGTCCAAAAACATGAATCCGGTCAAAACGTAAATCTCCGGTCATTTCCCATAAGGCGGGTAAGAGTTCTTCAACCGTTTCTCCCCGGAGCGAACCGATCGAGAATCCCCAGGTTCTGGCAAAAACGCTACGCAATGCGGTTTTGCCGCTTTCCAACGCCTGAATACTTTCGTCGGGGAGTTTAAAGGTTAAAAGCCCCGGTCGTGAAAATGCGAGTCGGGAATCAGGAAACTGGAGGGCCAGTTCCTGTTTAATGATCGGTTCGGCGCCGATTTGCGAAGTAGTGAAAATGAAATTGGCCATAGTACGCGAAAACTTTGGGACGTCCAATCAGCGTGAATAGTTTAAATAAATAAAAAACGCAAGACCGGGCGGCAATCGCAGTTTACGCGTATTACGCCCAGTCGCGGGAATGAAAGTCGGATTTCTGCAAACGCAGAAATCCGCCAGTTTGCGAGGACTTTGCCGACGTCAGTCTTTAATCGCGTCGACGGTTTTGAACGCGCCTTGAAGGAAGTCTTCAAGTCCATCCAATCCCTGAGTGAATTTTGTGTTCAGGAAGACGTCGACGGCTTCTTTTGCCATCCAGTCGCCCCAGATCATGGCGCCAAGGCAGAGAACGTTCGCATTGTTAATCGCGCGGCACATTTTAGCGGCAAAGACGGATTCCACGACGGAGGCGTGAATGCCGGCGAAACGGTTGGCGACGATGGACATGCCCATTCCGGAACCGCAGAGGAGAATACCGCGGGCGGAAGGATCTTTCTGAAGTTTACGGCAGGCTACCGGAGCGCAATCGTAATACGCGATATCCTGACCCTTCTGGGAGCCGACGTCTTCCACTTCGTATCCGTCGGCGACGAGCTTTGCTTTAATGGAATCTTTGAGGTCGACAGCAAACGGGTCGGCAGCGATGATGATTTTTTTCATGTTTTTTTTCTCCTCCGTCGTTTTTTGAGTTTTTGAATTGGCCGCTGGCGCTTCACTGACCGCGCCCATGGTAAAAGCGGCCGCCGAACTGGCGACAGCCGCGGCCTGAAGGAATTCACGTCTGTCCATGATTCTCTTCCTTTCTTGGGTTGGAAAATTTAGTGTTGAGCATATTTTACCCGTTTCGGCGACTTTTCAACAGGGGGGAGGTCTGGTTTTTCCGTGATTTTTTTAAAATTTTTATCCCGTCTTAAGCGTATTGACGCATTGGGGAGGAAAAAATCGCTTCGCCGCTTAAATTGGAATCCGATAAAGACAAAGAGTCCGCCGCAGATATTCATGAATCAGCGGTGATTTTGAAAAAAAGTTACGGAAGAACGGCGACTTCTCCGTCTTTGCGGTTTCCAAGATGCGCGTGAGTTTCCTTGTCGATTGAGTAGGAAATTCTCTGAACGGAGCCGTCTCCCATAACCATTCCGAACGCGCCGGCGTGAACGCTTCCGAAAGCGAGCGCGGCGGGCGTTCCGTAACCGGCGCGGTCCTGTGAAAGATAGAATCTGGACTGATCGCAGGTTCTTGAGTTGTCGTCGTCCGTGCCGACGTAAGCCCCCATGTCGTCGCCGTTTCCGCTCTTTTCATAATTTTCGGGTTGGCAGTATTTTTCGCCGACCAGGTAAGTGTTTGTCGTTCCGTCCCGTATTTCTCCGATTCCAGTTTCGCTGAGGCTGTAAATGATTCCCGTCATGACGCTTGAAAAATCTTTCGGCTGGTATCCGTTTTTGGCGACGTTCGCATATCCGGGGGCGGTTCGGATATCTTCAAGTTGCCCATAACCGTAATCGCCCATGCAGGAGGCGTAATCGCTTTTGGCTCTTTGGTCGACGCTGGCGTAGTTTCCGCCCTGGTCGGCGGTTGAACTGGGGTAGAGTTTGGGCGTCCTGCGCGAAGGACAGTTAAGAAAAGCCAGAGGCGTTTGAATCAGCGTTTTTCCCGCGGCTTTGTTCATGGTCGATATGTTGCCGTCTCCCATGATGGAGTAGAGGGCCTGCTGTTCCATAAACGGCAGAATCTGATAAACCCAGCCGCCGGGCTGTTTCCATCCCATTCCAAGGTCGCAGTCCCCCGCCCATTGGTAGTTCCAGCCGGAATTGGGGTAATATTGAATGGTCGCTTCATGATTCAAACAGGCTAATCCGATTTGTTTCAGATTGTTTGAGCATTGCATAATTCGGGCGGCTTCGCGAGCCTGCTGGACCGCGGGGAGCAGAAGCCCTACCAGCATTCCGATGATTGCGATAACGACCAGAAGTTCCACGAGCGTGAAAGCGTTTCTGGATTTTGCGTAAAAGAGCGTTTGCGAGTTGGAATGAGTCATTTTTTCTCTCGAATCGTATGAAAAATTTAAAAGTTCTTCAAACGTACGCCGAAATTCTGTTTTGAAAAGCAGGCGAATTTTAACGTTACGGAAGAACGGCGACTTCTCCGTCTTTGCGGTTTCCAAGACGGGCGTGAGTTTCTTTGTCGATTGAATAGGAAATTCTCTGAACAGAGCCGTCTCCCATGACCATCCCGAACGCGCCGGCGTGAACGCTTCCAAAAGCGAAAGATGCGGGCGTTCCATATCCCGGGCGATCCTGCGAGAGATAGAAATAATCGGGACTGCACGTTCTGTTTCCGTCGTCGTCGGAACCAATCCAGACTCCCATGTCGTCGCCGCTTCCGCTTTTTTCGTAATTTTCAGGCTGAAGGTATTTTTCTCCGATCAGGTATGTGTTGCTGGTTCCGTCGCGCACTTCCCCCATGCTTGTTTCGCTTGCGCTGAAAATGACGCCGGTAACTTTCGACAGGTCTTTTTTCTGGTATGTTCCGTTTGCGACGGCGCTGTATTGCGGCGTTGGATGATTCCGCGTGTTATTGTCCTGCGCGTACGACCAGTCTCCAAGACACGCGGCGTAATCGCCCTTTGCGCGTTGCGGCGGGTCCGTGTAGTTGTAGCCTCCGGACGTGGACCCGGAGTAGATTTTGGGAGCGCGTCTTGACGGACAGTGGAAAACGGCCAGCGGCGTTTGAACCAGTTGGCCGGCCATTCCTTTATTCATGGTTAGCGGATCGCCGTCTCCCATGATGGAATAAAGCGCCTGCTGTTCCATAAACGGAAGGAGCTGATAGGCCCAGCTCCCGGGCTGTTTCCATCCCATTCCAAGGTCGCAGTCTCCCGTCGTGTAGCAGTCCCAACCGCTGCCGGGATATGCGCGAGTCGTCGATTCGTGATTCAGCGCGGCAAGACCGAACTGTTTTAAATTGTTTGAACATTGCATTGTCCGGGCGGCTTCGCGGGCCTGTTGGACCGCGGGGAGCAGGAGTCCCACCAGCATTCCGATGATTGCGATCACGACCAGAAGCTCTACGAGCGTGAACGCGTTTCGCGCAGGGTTGAAGCGGGGCTTGGCCGCTTTTCTTTCAGAAGGAAAGAGCGGAATGCTGGAAACCGTCGAAGTAAAACAGGAAACCGGCGATTTAGGAAAGTTTGAAACAAAACAGGGAACCGTCGGGTTGGGAAGGTTTGAAATCAAATAGGAAACCGGCGGGTTGGGAAGGTTGAAAGTTTGTTTCCTGTTCATGGTTTTGTTCTCCGGAGGGGGACTGATTTGATAGGGGAACAAATGCTGAAAATAGGGACGGACAATATGTATCGGAACGAATATTTTGACGAAAAAATTACTCTCATCCAGTATAGCGCATAAAAAAGCAATGTCAAGTCAAATATCTCCGTAAAATTAATTTTTTGCGAAATATTTTTGGATTTCTTTAATGGTAAAAATCTAGAGTCGGCCCCCTGGGAATGTCCGGGAAGAAATTCCTGGACGGGTTGGCGGCGAGAAATTTTCACGTTTCGAGGTGAAAACGGCTAATTCAAATTAAAAAGAGAAATTTTAGACAAAATAGTCGAAAAAATAGAAGAAAAATTAAAAAGACGCATTGACAGAACCGGTGAAATCCGGTACACTCGTTCCTGTTGGTTCATTAAATGTTTTAATGGGAGGTCGTTTTTCCTTTTTCCCTCCATTTCAGGATTCGCCAATGATTTGTTTTGGAAGAAATTTAATGAAAATTTCAGCGATGGCTGCGATTTGCATTTTGGCGCTGTATTTTTGCGGCTGTCATTATGCCGCGCTCTTAAGCCTTCCGAAACCGAACGAGCCTCTTCACGATGATTCTCTGCTTTTGTCCGGTCGATTAACGTCCAGCGATTCCGTGACGTTGGAAGTGTTTCAGGTTCGCTGCCCTCTTGGGGATCCGGTGTTAAATACCGCGCTTTGGAAAGACGTTGACGAGCAGGTTTTTTCGGCGGCGTTGCGGCGAGAAATGTTTGC
>CAZWOV010000178.1:0-6153 GCA_964635645.1 uncultured Planctomycetaceae bacterium
CCGAAGCGCATCGTCAGATTTGCGTCTGGATAGAGTCCGGCGTTCTTGACCCGAATGATTTCATATCGCATGTTTTTGATTTTGCAGACATAGACAAGGCGTTTGAGAAGATAGAGCGTAAAGAGCCAATGATGAAAATGGTCGTTCGTTTTTAGTTGAGGGAGGTATTGGTCATGAAATACATTTTAGCGCATGATCTGGGTACTTCCGGCAATAAAGCGACGCTCTATTCGGAAAAAGGCGAGTTAACGGCGTCGGCGACAATGGAGTACGAACTTCTTCTTTCCAATGGCAACTGGGCGGAGCAACGCGCGGACGACTGGTGGAAAGCCGTTTGTATTTCGACCCAAAAATTGTTGGAAAACGTGAATCCCGGGGATATCGCCGCCGTTTCTTTCAGCGGTCAAATGCTTGGTTGCCTTTGTGTGAATAAGAACGGCGAACCTCTTGATAATTCCATAATCTGGGCCGATATGCGTTCGTCGGAAGAAGAGGCGATTATTCGCGGTCGAATTGCAGAGAAAGATTTTTATCAGATAACCGGGCATAGAATTAGTCCTGCGTACAGTCTTTTTAAACTTCTCTGGATGAAACGGAACAAGCCTGATATTTATGCGGAAACGTATCGAATGCTTAATGCCAAGGACTACATTCTGTTTCGTCTTACGGGAAACTTTCTGACGGAATATTCGGATGCGTCCAGTACGTGCATGATGGATCTTAATACCCTTCAGTGGTCAAAGGAACTTTTGGAAATTGCCGAGCTTGACGAGTCAAAACTTCCAGAGTTGAAGGCGTCGATCGAGGTTGCCGGCTCCGTGACGGCTGAAGCGGCGCGAGCGACGGGGCTTATTGAAGGAACGCCCGTAGTTCTTGGGGGCGGCGACGGCGCTTGCGCGGCTGTTGGCGCCGGGTGCGTCCGCGAAGGCGTCGCCAACTGCGTGTTGGGTACGTCGTCGTGGATATCCATTACGAGCGACGCGCCGATTTTTGACGAAGGAATGACTACGTTTAATTTTGCGCATATCGTACCGGGAAAGATTATGCCGACGGGAACTGTTCAGACCGGCGGCGGAGCGCTTTCCTGGGCGGTAAAGACGCTTTACGGCGAAGACGCTTCGTCTTATTCCGCGATGCAGCGAGAAACGGCGCGTTCTTCTTTGGGCGCCAGGGGACTGCTTTTCTTGCCGTATCTTATCGGCGAACGGAGTCCTCGTTGGGATGCGTTTGCCCGAGGCAGTTTCGTTGGATTGACGCTTGACCATAATCGCGGGGATATGATTCGGGCGGTTATGGAAGGCGTTGCGATGAATCTTGATTTGGTTTTGAAGGTTTTTGAGAAACGCGCCGATATTCGTGAATTGATAACAATAGGCGGCGGCGCGAGAAATGATCTCTGGCTTCAGATTTTTGCGGATGTTTTCGGAAAAACGATTGTTAAACCGAACGTTCTTGAAGAAGCAACGTCAATGGGCGCCGCGATAACAGGCGGCGTTGGAGTTGGGCTTTTTGACGATTTCCGGGTTATTGAACGTTTTCTTCAGCCGGAGGAGAGTTTTGCTCCGAATCGGGAAAATACGGAACGTTACGAGAAATTCAAACGGTTGTTTGACGAAAGTTATTTTGCGTTGAAGGATATTTTCAGAAAACTTGCCTGATCGATTGCTCCCCCGCTCCATGTTCGAGAAGCGGATTTATCGGACACGGAGTATGTCGAAAGGATGAAAACGGGTTTCGTTTGCCGCGAATTTACAGGTTGAGGCAAATTTTCAAAATAAAAATAATGAAAAATCGGGACGTTGGTCTGTAAAGGCCGAGTCCCCCTTTTTTTTTGTTTGGAATGTGTTAAAATAATAATGAGTTTTGCGTAATCTGAGCCTTAAGGCGGCAGTTTGCGTTTGTTTTCCGGAAAGTTGGAGGCTGTCCTTGCGAATTTGAAAAAGTTCGGACAGATAGTCGTCATTTATTGAAAATCTGAAATTCATGGAAACAAAAGTAAAAGAATTTTTTAATCGGATTGTTACGACGCGCGGCGCGACAGGCGACGAACAGTCTGTTCAGGAAGTTGTGCGACAATACGTTCGAGATTTTGCAGACGAGGTGAAGACGGACGTTTTGGGAAATGTTATTGCCGTCCGGAATCCAGGCGCGAAATTGCGCGTTTTGCTTGACGGGCACTGCGATCAGATCGGTCTT
Organism: uncultured Planctomycetaceae bacterium; assembly: GCA_964635645.1. Classification (GTDB taxonomy): domain Bacteria; phylum Planctomycetota; class Planctomycetia; order Pirellulales; family Thermoguttaceae; genus RGIG3701. The sequence goes on from CAZWOV010000178.1 coordinate 2,197, forward strand.
GGCGTTCAGCATATTGACAAAAACGGTTTCATTTACGTTCATTCGCTCGGCGGATGGGATATTCAGAATCTGATTGGTCAGCACGTGACAATTTGGTCGCAAAACGGACCAGTCGCCGGAGTTATTGGACGTAAACCGATTCATCTTCTTGAACCGGAAGAACGGGGAAAGGGGTCAAAACTTGGCGATATCTGGGTTGATATTGGCGCAAAGAATGAAGACGAAGCGCGAGCGAAAGTCGCTCTTGGAGATACGATTACCGTTCGGACGTTCATGAGCGAATTGGGCAACGAGATGGCGTCGTCCAGCGCAATGGACGATCGGTGCGGAGTGTGGGTCGTGATGGAAGCGTTGCGCAGAATAGACTCGTCCAAATTGAAGTGCGCGGTTTACGCCGTTTCGGCGACGCAGGAGGAAGAAGGATATCGCGGAGCGAAACCCGCGGCGTACGGTATTGCGCCTCACGTAGGCGTCGCGGTGGACGTGACGCACGCGACCGACTGTCCGACGTTGGATCCTAAAAAGAATGGAGACGTTAAGATTGGTCTTGGTCCGGTGATTGAGCGCGGTCCGAATTTCAGTCCGATCGTAACGGAGCGTTTCTGTGAACAGGCGGAATTGAATGGTATTCCCTATCAGCTTTGCGCAAACGGACGTCCCGGCGGGACGGATACTTTTGTTATTCAGATGACGCGCGAAGGCGTCGCGGTCGGTTTAATCAGTATTCCGAACCGATATATGCATTCGCCGGTGGAGGTAATTTCTCTTAAGGATATGGAAGCCGCGGCGGATTTGATTGCACGGTTTATTGAAGGTTTGGACGAGAACTTCAATTTCATTCCCCATGTTTAAAGGAAATTTAGTTCGGAATCTTTTTGAGCGTTCCAATGCGTTCCGCAGACGTCTTTAAAATAAAGGAAATAGAATATGGAAATGAAAGCAAAAGAATTTTTGAAAAAGGTATTGCAGACTCCGAGTCCGACCGGTTTTGAACAACCTGTTCAGGAACTGGTTCGCGAGTATGCCAAATCGTTTGCCGACAGTATCGAAACGGACGTTATGGGAAATGTTATCGCCGGGCGGAATGTGAGCGCTCCGATTCGAGTAATGCTTTCCGGACATTGCGACCAGATCGGTTTGAGCGTTCAGTTCATCGACGACGACGGGTATCTGTATGTGATTCCGCTTGGCGGCTGGGACGTTCAGAATCTGATTGGTCAGCACGTAACGGTCTGGACGAAAAAGGGCGCCGTTCCCGGCGTTATTGGCAAGAAGCCGATTCATCTTTTGGACGCTGAAGAGAGAAAGGTCGTTCCCAAAATAAGCGACGTCTGGGTTGATATCGGCGCGAAAGACAAGGCGGAAGCCGCTGAATCGGTACGCGTTGGCGACGCAATTACGGTTCAGATGACGTATTCCGAGCTGAAAAACAATTTGATCGCAACCAGCGCGGCGGACGATAAGTCCGGAATGTGGGTAGTAATGGAAGCTCTTCGTCGAGTCGACGGTTCCAAATTGAAGGTTGCGGCGTATGCCGTTTCCAGTACGCAGGAGGAGGTGGGACTTCGCGGCGCGACGACGGCGGCGTTTCATCTTGACCCGCATGTTGGGATTGCAGTGGACGTTACGTTTGCCAGCGATTGTCCGACGATTGATTCTAAGAAAATTGGCGATATTCGTTTAAATAAGGGTCCGGCGATTGGATGCGGTCCAAACTTTAATCCGGTTCTGGTGGAAAAGCTTGTCCAGATTGGCGACGAACAGAATATTCCGTATCAGTTGAATCCGAGCGGTTCGCCTCCCGGAACGGACGCGCGTACGATTCAGGTAACTCGAGCCGGCGTGGCGACAGGTCTTGTGAGTATTCCGAACCGGTATATGCACTCGCCGGTAGAGGTTGTTTCGCTTGCGGATATGGACGCCGCCGCGGATCTTCTTGCCCGATTTATCGAAAGTCTGGATGAGAATTCCGATTTTATTCCTAAAGCGTCGGAGTGTTGAGAGTACGCGCGGATTATTGAAAGTACGCGTTGGATTTTGAGCGATCAAGCGTCAGGCTTGCGGGCTTGGCGTTTTTGTCTGTAGAGAGAAAGTCCCTTTGGTGAATTTTTGCGTGGAATTTTCGCGGCACTTACGGTCGTTAGTGAAAACAAAATTTTCAAGGGCGTTTTTTCAGAAAAAATTCTGGAGGGGGTATGGCAATTCTGATACTTGGAGCGACGTCTGAAATTGCCCAAAAAAACGCGGAGATTTTTGCGTCGCGCGGCGAACGTCTGATTTTGGCGGCTCGTAATATTTCGTTATTGGAAAAGCAGGCTCCGGACGGGGCGTATTGCGTTGGATATTCGGCGGAGGAGAATCTCTGCGACGTTCAGAAAGCGGAGGCCGTCTGGCTTCAATGTCTTGAGGTTGCCAGAGAAAAGTGGCATGAATCTATTGGCGGAATTTATCTTGCGCAGGGATTTCTGCCGTCCAGCGATTGGGACATTGAAGAGATCGCTCCTTCCATTTTCCGAAATTTTACGTCGTTGGCGATATTTTTGGAGGTAGTCGCCCAATGGTTTGAGTCGCATCCGGAACAGGCGAAACGGTTGTGGATTACCGTCATTTCGTCTGTTGCGGGCGAGCGCGGACGTTTTTCCAATTATCCCTACGGCTCCGCTAAGGCCGGTCTTACGGCGTATCTTTCCGGATTGCGCGCGCGGCTTTTGCCGCTTGGAGTTCATGTTCTTACCGTGAAACCGGGGTTAGTCAAAACGCGGATGATTAAAAACCGTCCCCAGGAACGTTCTTTCACGGCGGCGTTTCCAGACCGGGTCGCGAAAGATATCGACAGGGCGATTCGCAAACGGAAAAACGTGCTTTATTCGCCTGGGTGGTGGCGTTTGGCCATGTTTTGCGTCAGGATGATTCCGGAATCCTGTTTCATGAGATTAAACTGGTGAAATGAAAAGGAGTGAACGTACGGCGGCTGAAACGTTGGAGGTCCGGAATCGTTTTTCTCAGTGATTTTCTTCTGTATTTGGCGTAATTCCCAGCAATTGATCGTAAATGTTTCTGATTTTCTTCATGCGGACTCCGAAACTGTATTGATGGGAAATCGTAAAATTTCCATTTTCACCGATCATACGGCGATAGTCGGCGTCTTCCAGAAGGATACGAAGGCGGTGTTTCAACTCCGTATCGTTTTTCATATCAATCAGCACCCCGTCGTACCCATTGGTAATCAGACGCGGGACGCCGGCGACCCTTGTGGAAAGAACCGGTACTTCATACGCCATCGCTTCTAAAACGACGTTGGGAAGTCCTTCCCGGATACTGTTCAGGACGAAGACGTCGAGTCCTTGATAAAAAGTCATAATATCGTCGCGGAATCCCAGGAGACGGATATCGCCGTCATGTCCCGTTGCGTTGATTTGCTTTTGAAGGTTTTCTCGAATCGGTCCGTCTCCCGCGATGAAAAGCGAAACGGGAATCCCATCGTCAATCAGCTCGGAAACGACCTGGATTAGTCCGGCAAAGTTTTTTTCAGGGGAAAGCCGTCCGCAGGCTCCAACGATGAGACGATTTTTCGGAAAGCCCAGTTTTTCACGCGCTTCTTCTATTTTCATCGTTCGCGCGTACTGCATGACGTCGATAGCGTTTTCAATCAGCGAGCAGCGTTCTTTCCTAACGCCGAGCCGGAGACATTGTTCATAGAGATCGTGCGAGACGCAGACGACGTGATCGTACCGCAGGAGACAGGCTTTGTCCAACGCATAGTAAAAAGGGGTTTTCCATGTGCGGCGGACCCATCCGTGGACGGTGGTGATGAGTTTCATCTGATGTTTTTTGCGGAGCTTCAAACCCAGAAAATTACTTTTGTAGTCGTGCGCATGCCAGATTGAAATCTGTTTTTCCTGACAGATTACTAATAGTTGCCGCGAGACGGTTCTATCGAAAATACCGCGCTCATTA
>CAZWOV010000179.1:0-6147 GCA_964635645.1 uncultured Planctomycetaceae bacterium
ATCCGGCACGACTGCCCTTGCCTGCCTCAGGACTGGCCGTCGCTTTACAGGGTGCGACATACAGGAAAAGTACGTCGATATAGCCTGGAAACGCTTAAAAGAAAACGGCATCTAACGCCGTAAAAATCGGGATGAAACGCCCCGTTTTTTTGTGAAAATTTTTGGTGTTTTATTCTAAAAAAATCCTCAATAATTAAAGTCGTGCGCGCAAAAAAGACGATATATTAAGTGTAAAGGGGGCGGGCTAGTTTTGCTTTTGGCGGAACGGCTTGCCAAAAGTGTAGAAAAAACCCCCTTTACAGGCTCTAACTGAAAAGGGGGCTAAAATGAGAACGCCTTTGATTATCGTTCTTGCTTTTATCTTCCTGCTTATTATGGTTTCGACGGCCTTTTAAGCAGTAGATAACGCGAAGACCTGCCGGGGTAACCCCGACGGGTCTTCTCATTTTATCATATCGGAAAATTTTTGTCAAGGCTTGAAAAAAATTTTTCTATGGTCCGAAAGAAAAAGTGGTCTGAAAGTGGTCTGAATTTTTGCTGGTCTGCCCCTTTTTTTGCCGTTTTTGCCGTTTTTGCCCCGATTTTTTCCCACCCCCCATTGTAAAGGCTCAAAAGTACTATAAAATACGGTCTGAAACGTGATTTTTGGGTGGGCAAAAAGCCCCGTTTTGGGCGGATTCTCAGTCCTAGTACAGGGGTTCGACTCCCCTAGAGGGTATTTTTTAAGTCTGTTTTTGAAACAGACTTTTTTTGTGGATTTTTCATTTACGAGGTGAATCGGCCTTCTTTGGGAGCGTTTCCTGCGTTGCGTCCTGCGATACGCTGAAGCTGAACTGACCTTGAAACGGAAACGTCTGCGCGTCGATATTTATCTGAAGTTTTGCCGTTATTTTCTTTTTCGTAACGGGATTTTTATCGTAATCAGTTGGACGCGAAAATTTTTTGCGCACAGATTTGTTTAGACTTAACGCCCTCCGTTGTTTTTCATCGCGGGGCCGTCGGGTCGGCCTGTCCGGGAGTCGTGTTTTCAGGAGATTGCGTCATCGTTTGCGTTATTTGGTTTAAGTCGGCTATTCTCTGATTATTTCGCACTGGGGGAGTGAATCGAGAAACATTTTACCGTAGTATTTCGAGTCGATTCTCGGGTCGAGGATGACGACGAAACCGGAGTCGGCGCGAGTTCGGATGAGTCTTCCGAAACCCTGTTTGAGTTTAACGACGGCTTCGGGTATCTGATATTCGTTGAAAGGATTTCCTCCCCTTTTTTTAATGGCTTCGACTCTTGCTTCCGTGAGCGGATGGTCCGGCGCCCGGAAGGGGAGTTTTGTGATGATGACGTTTTGGAGGGCGTCTCCCGGCACGTCGACGCCCTGCCAGAAACTGTCCGTTCCGAAGAGGAGACTTCTTGGATTTTCTTTAAAGGCTTGAATCATCTGGGATCGCGACATTCCTTCTCCCTGCGAGAAGAGTGCGAGATTACGGCTGACGAGCCAGGGGGATAGTTCCGCCGCGGCGCGGTTCATGAGTCCATAGCTTGTGAAGAGTACGAAAGCGCGTCCGTCGGTGAGCGAAGCGTATCGAGCGATACGTTGAAAGAGCTGTTTTTCGTATTCTTCGGGTTCGGCGACGGGGTCCGGCATCGAGACTCCAAGAATCAGGCGCGCCTGTTTGCGGTAATCGAATGGACTTCCCAGAAGGCGCTGGTTTGCGCGGGTTAATCCGATACGTTGCCGAAACCAGGTGAAATCTGCGTTTGAATTGGGCGTCTGGCGCTCGGAAACGTCCGGATTTTGTTCCTGAATTCCATTCGGAGCATCCGCCGTTGAGAAATCGGGACGACGCGAATAGGAAGAGCGGGTATTTCTGACCGTCGAGAGCGTCGCGCTAGTCATGACCGCGGACGAGATTTTGTTGAAGAGAAGCTCGCGCATTCGCGGACCGACGTCTACCGGCGCCGCGCACATTTCAATTTTTGGAGTTAATCTTCGTCCCGCGCGTCCGACGGGCGTGTGATTCAGCCAGTAAACAAGGTCGTCCTGTTTCTGGTTGATCCAGACGTCAATTCCAACGGCAAGAGAATTGAGTCTGTCGGCGATGGATTCAAGTTCCGTCTGCGCTTCGAGCGAATCCTGAATCTGAGCGTCGTTGAAGATGCGTCCGGCAAGTTCAGCCAGCCGTTTTGAAAGTCGGTTTTCAACGATTCCCGGTCTGCGTACTCGAATTTCGCCCGCTCGAAACGCGGAATTCTGTTCTTTCAGTTTTTCCTCAAACCAGTCGTTGAGATCCATGAAGAGATTGGAGGCTTCCAGATAGCAGGACACGATGATTTTCTGCGCCTGTTCCAGACCGTATTGAACGAGTATGCCGTGATTTGTCCGCGTGTTCAGGAGCCGACGTAGGAGGTATTCCGTCTGCCCGTTGCTGATTCCAATTCCCAGGTGATCGCCGGCCACGGCTTCCATCGTGTGCGCTTCGTCGAAAATGACCGCGTCGTATTCGGGAAGAATTGCGCCTCCGTCTCCCCGAACGGCCAGATCGCTGAATAAAAGAGCGTGGTTGACGGTCAGAATTTGGGCGTTTTTAATTCGCCGTCTTGATTTCTGGTAAAAGCAATCCTTAAAGAATCTGCATTTTTTTCCAAGGCAGTTCCCCGATTCGCAGCATATTTCTTCCCAAACTTTTGGATTCTGCTGAAAATCCAGATCGGCAAGCGAACCGTCGGCCGTTTGACTTGCCCATACGGCAAAATCGTCCAGTTGTTCCAGCTCGTCCATGGAATTAAAGAGGATCGGTCCGTTATCTCGCGCGTTTTTCAATCGGCGCAGACAAAGGTAGTTTCCGCGTCCCTTGACCAGTACGAAAGAAAATTCGAGGGGGAGGAGGCTGTTTAGGAAGGGGAGGTCTTTTTGGATAAGCTGTTCCTGGAGACTGATCGTCTGCGTAGAAACGATGACGCGCCGGAACAGCGCGCGGTTTTCGTCGCCGACGGGATATTCCTGGGTGGCGGCGAGAATAGAGGGCACGAGATAGCCGAAACTTTTTCCGACGCCGGTTCCCGCTTCGATTACGAGATGATTTTTGGTCAGGAAAGCGTTTAAAATATCGTTCGCCATGACGATTTGTTGCGGACGCGGTTCGTATCCTTTCATTCTTCGGGCCAGAAGGCCGTCGTTTCCCAGGATATTTTCAGGAGTGAATCGTGTGAAATCGTCGGACATGAGCGAAAGGGAAAAGGTTTAAAGGAAGTGAAAAAGAAAAAATTCCACTTAATACTATACCAGAAAAAAAGATTTTCGCAAGAAGCGGGGAAGAAAAAAACGGCGATTTTCTTTGAATCGTGAGAATCGAAGGCCGCTTTTCACGAAACGTTTTTTCACGCCAAACGGGGCGACGGTCGCTTTTTCGCGTTAATGAGCGTTTTCTTTCTCTTTATTTTCACAGCCTCTTGACATTCCGACGCCGCGGAGTATAATAAAAAGCGACCGGTATTCGAAAATTTCATGGGCCGGTTTTCGGGAAACCGGAGTCCCGAAGATTTGAAGGCCGTATCCGCGGTTGGGCGGCTTAGATTATTCAGGAAGGGGGCGGAAATGGAATTTTACGGAATCAGGCAGATCGCGCCGATTCTCCGGCTTGACACCCGGCAGGTTCAGCGTATGGCGGAACGGGGCGAAATCCCAGCTCGACGGGTTGGGGGAGAATGGCGGTTTACGCATACGGAAATAATGGAATGGCTTGTTGGGAAAGTCGGAGGCGCGTCGGAGACGGAGCTTTTGGAGTTGGAATTGACTCCGGGGCGTTTTTCGGATTTGCGCTCGACGGAGGACCTGCCCATTTCAGAGCTGATTCTTCCCGAAGCGATTCGGATTCCGATTCGCGGCAGATCGTCGAAATCCGTCGTTCACGAAATGATTGAAAACGCGATGAATACGAATCTTCTCTGGGATCCCGATTTAATGGAGGAAGCGGTTCTTCAACGAGAAGCGATGTGCCCGACGGCGATGGAGAACGGCGTGGCGCTCCTTCACCCGCGCCGTCCGACGACTGAAATTCTCGGCGCTCCGTTTATTGCTTTCGGAAGAGCGTATTCTGGCGTTCCTTTCGCGTCCAACGGGATGTGGACGGACGTTTTTTTCCTGATTTGTTCCATCAACGATACGCAGCATTTGCGGACGCTTGCCCGATTGAGCCGAATTTTGAGGATACCGGAATTTCTTCCGGCTTTGCGCGAATTGGAAGACGCCGGGGACGTCATGAAATTGATTCGAGAATCGGAGGGATGTTTGAAATGAAGACGGTTCCTTACACTTCGGAAGATTTTGGCAGAAATCCTCTCATGTTTTATTACGAGGTCACGCGGGCGTGCGATCTTCAGTGCCGTCATTGCCGCGCCAGCGCGCAGCATGAAGCGGCTCCGGACGAACTTACGCATGAACAGTCGCTCCGACTCATTGAGCAGGTCGCTTCTTTTCCGCGAAAACCCAATATGTGCTTTACGGGCGGCGATCCTCTGAAACGGTCGGATATTTTCGAGTTGATTTCCTATGCCGTTTCGAACGGGATTACGGCGGCGTTGACTCCTTCCGCCACGCCGCTTGCGACGTTTGACGCTTTTCAAAAGGCTAAAGACGCCGGAACGTCCGCTATTGGGATTAGTCTTGACGGTATGGACGCGGAGACTCACGATTCGTTTCGCGGTTTTGAAGGAAGTTTTGCTCAGACGCTCGAGATGCTTCGGTTTGCCAGAGAACTGAAATTTCCCGTTCAGATCAACACGTCCATTACGAAACGGAATTTTCGTCAGATCGATCGGATTGCGGAGCTTCTTGAGAAAGAGAAGATCGCGACGTGGTCCGTTTTCTTTCTCGTTCCCGTTGGGCGCGGAGTGGAGGAACAGCGGATAGAGCCGGAGGATTATCGGTGGGTTTTCGATCGTCTGTGGGAACTTTCCAAAGCCGTATCGTTTGGCATTCGCACGACGGAGGCTCCGTTTTACCGGAGATTTGTTCTCGAGCAGGGCGGAAATCCTTTTGCGCCTCCAAAGAAACATTCGGAATTTGCCGCCGCAATGCGTCGCGAGGAAACCGCGCCTCATGGAACTCTTTTTTCTGCGAAGCGCGATAGCGATTGTTCTCCGCAGGGTATTACGGATGGACGCGGCATTATGTTTGTCGCGCATAACGGCGTGATTTTCCCTGCGGGATTTTTACCGGTTGAGTGCGGAAAATTCCCTGAAAATTCCGTAGTTGAAACGTACCAGAATCACCCGGTTTTCAAACGGCTTCAGGATCCTGATCAGTATCGCGGTATTTGCGGCGCCTGCGCGGATCGCCGCCTCTGCGGAGGGAGCCGCGCCCGTGCGTACGCTGTGACGGGAGATTATCTTGGTCCGGAACCGGACTGCTTTTTTGAAGGCCCTATGGAACGGGTTCTCCCCGTAATCCAGTAGCGTTAAAGTAACGGAAGTATTAAGAAGGCCGCGAATCGGAGTTTTGAGATTCGCGGCCTTTCTGTTTTACCGAATAGAGAAAATCTCGTCGCCGACCTGAAGCCGATATGCGCCGTCGTCCTCCTCTTTCCACTGAACGGGGAGGGGGACCGCGTCCGTTCCGTCGCTCTTCTCGCCGAGGATCTGGATGACGTTCAGGAAAACCGTCGGTTTTTCCGTTCGGGGATTTTTGTCTTCAATGAGCATTCGCCAGCCTTTTGCTTCCGGAACGTCTATCGGAACCGTGAACGGAACGCCGAAAATGCTGTTGGCTTTTTCGTCGCCGACCAGTTCCGTCGAACGTTCGTCCGCAGGCGGCAAAAGCGGCGTAAGATAAAGTTTGCCCGGTTTCACGGAGGCGTTTGGAGGCAGATTGCTTTCCGTGCGCCAGCTTTCTTCCGACCCGGATTTCTCATCGGATTGCGGTTTATTCAGAGTATTCATTTGCCAGAATCTCCGGAAATGCGGTTCTTTCGCAGTTATTTTGTCCAAAATAGTCAGGATAACCGGTACGTCCTGGCGCCCGGTTCGAATCCAACGGAACGAACGGACGTAGGATTCCGCGCGGTCCGCGTACGCGGCCGTCAGATCCACCCGATACGAGGAGCTCTCCGGTTTCATTGCGGAGGGTTCAAAAACCGATTCAAGTACGCGTCCGG
>CAZWOV010000180.1:0-4016 GCA_964635645.1 uncultured Planctomycetaceae bacterium
GGCGTAGACGGCGCCGTTCGCTACGGCGTAATCAATTGCCTTGCGATAGGCGTCAAATCCAGTAAATCCCGCTTCCGGAGGCAATCCATAGTTTTTCAGAGCTTTTTCCGTCTGGTCTGGAAAAACGTCGCCCACGGCGATAATCTTCGTGTTTGGATTCTTCAGGAAGTTGGCGGCGGCGCCGTTGCCGCGTCCTCCGCAACCAATAAGAACGGCTTTAACGGTTTCATCCGTCCCTTCCGCATACGCGTTAGAAATAACGGCCGACGCGCCCAGAATAATCCCGGACTTTGTCGCGAAATTTCGACTTAACATAAGAAACTCCTTTAAATTCAAAATTTGAAAAACCTTAATTGGCAGGATGGAATTATTAAATTCCTGACGTTTTCACTCATCATATCATGAACCGCCGGAAAAATCAACCTTTCTTTTCCGCAAACTTTAATCTTTTTTCCGCGGAATAGGAATTAAAAATTATTGAATCAGAACCAATTACGAACCTGGAACAATCACAAACAAAAAAATTCACGAATTCATCTGAAAAAATCCCTCCCCCCTTGCATAATATGAAATATGTGGTAACTTAGAATCAGAAAATGCGGAATTTGCGCGGACGCAAACCGTGTTTCTGAAAAAGCCGAAAACGTCGCGCCTCTTCATTGGCAATAGAAACGGAACCGTTCGGCAACGACTCTCCCGCGTCGCCGAACGCCGGGACGTCGGTTGAAAATTACTCAAAATCAACGGCTTTCATTGAGAAATTTTATGAAAGAAAAAAATCATTCGTCATTTGAAAGACACGCCGTAAACGCAATTATTCCGACGTTGTTTTATTCGGCGTTTCTCATGTTTTCCGGTTGCATGGAGTCCGACGCGAATCAAGGACGTTTACAGTTAAATGGAAACGTGGATAATCGTCAGTTAAATCTTTCTTTCCTAATCTCGGAACGCGTTGCGGAAGTTAAAGCGGAAGAAGGAAACCACGTTCAGAAAGGCGAACTTTTGGGAACGCTTGAGACGATTCGCCTTGAAAATCAGGCGGCGGAAGCGGAAGCGGACGTAGCCGCGGCCCAGGCGGCCGTTCAAGTCGCCCGCGACGCGATCGATATTGCGGAAAAGGCGGCGGAAGCGGCGAACGCCGGAGCGCTGGCGGCGAAAGCGGAGTATGAGAAAGCGAAAAACGGAAGCCGAAAGGAGGACGTCAAGCTTGCGGAAACGGGAGTCGAATATTTCGAGGTTCAGATTCCGGCGGCAAAGAATTATTTTGAACGCAACCTGAAACTGGCGCATTCCAGCGCCGTCTCCGAACAGGATTTTGAGAACGCGGAGTCTGAATACCGAAAACTTGAAGCGCAGAAAAAACTGGCCTCGCAGAATCTCGAGAAGCTCCAAAACGGAACGCGGGAAGAAGAAAAGACAGCGGCCCAGGCGGCCATGTTTCAGGCGCAGGCCACCGCAAGTCAGATGAAAGTCCAACACGAACAAAGCAAGGCGCGTCTCATTCAGGCGGAAGCGACGCTGAAACGCGCGGAGGCGGTACTGGCAATCCGAAAGCAGACTATTGCCGACTGTCAACTTTTCGCGCCATGCGACGGAATTATTCGAAGCAGGATTCTCGAGCCCGGCGAGCTGGCGTCTCCGCAAATCCCCGCCTTCACGCTGGCGGTAGTCTCTCCGAAATGGATTCGCGTTTATGTCGAGGAACCAGACCTTCCCAGAATCAGAATGGGGCAGAAGGCGGAAGTCCGTATGGACGGTCGAGAACAGGCCTGGGAAGGATGGGTTGGATTCATTTCGCCCAATGCCGAATTCACGCCAAAAAATGTCGAAACGCGGGATCTTCGCACGTCGCTCGTCTACGAAGCGCGTATTTACGTGAACGACGACAGCGACATTTTGAAACTTGGCGCGCCGGTAAGCGTTCTGTTCAACGAATAATCCCAAACAAGCGCCCCCAGAGTTAAAAATGGAAAAATTTGGCGATACGATTTTTCTCTATTTCATATTTTAATTATTTGTTGCCGATTACCAATTAAAGATAAAAAACGGTCCAATGATAATTGAATGTCAAAATCTGAGTAAAATATTTGGACGCGGACAGAAGAAAGTTCATGCGCTGACAGACGTTTCCTTTCAATTGGAACCGGGAAAAATTATCGGTATTCTCGGCCCAGACGGGGCGGGAAAAACGACGCTCATGCGTCATTTATGCGGTTTGCTGCGTCCAGACTCCGGGTCGGTTAAGGTTTTGGGCCTCGATTCCGTTCGCGAGGCGCCGTCGATTCAGAATCAGGTCGGATATGTTCCGCAAAAATTCGGTCTCTACGAAAATCTCTCGATATTGGAGAACATTAATCTCTATGCGCGCCTTCACGGCGTTTCAAAACAGGAATTAGCCCAACGGATTCCCCGACTTCTGGAAATTACGCGTCTTTCGCGTTTTACCAAACGAATGGCGGGAAAACTTTCGGGAGGAATGAAACAGAAACTGGCGCTGATCTGTGCGCTTGTCTCCCGTCCCCGGTTGATGCTTCTGGACGAACCCACGGTTGGAGTGGACGTTTTGGCGCGTCGTGAAATGTGGAATATCCTGCGTCAATTCGTCAAAGAAGAAGAAATGACGGTTCTCGCAACTACCGCGTATTTGGACGAAGCGGATTACTGCGATCAAACGCTCATTCTTTTTGAAGGGAAGCTGCTTGCCAACGGTTCTCCGGACGAAATTCGCAGAAAGGCGGAAGGTTTCGTCAAAAATCCCACGTTCGAAGAAGCCTTTCAGCTCCTTATCTGCGGTTCGGTCCCCCAACGTCTTACGAGACGGATTCCATTCCGGGAAGACGCTCCCGTCCGAATCGAAGTCCAGAATCTGGTTCAGCGTTTCGGTAATTTTACCGCGGTCGATCATCTTTCATTTCAAATCAGACGCGGAGAAATCTTTGGTTTGCTGGGCGCAAACGGAGCTGGAAAAACAACGACCTTTCGAATGCTCTGCGGGTTGAATCAGGCGACGGAAGGAAATATTTTCATAGACGGCAAACCGCTTGCGCAAAATCTTGAACAAACGCGCGGCCAGACCGGATACGTCGCGCAAAAATTCTCGCTTTACGCCGATCTTTCCGTTCGGCAAAATCTGGAGTTCTTCGGCGGCGCGTACGGCATATGCGGCAAACTTCTCCGCGAACGTATCGAATGGGCCATGGAAACATTTCAGCTGAAGCCGTTTGCCGGAATGAACGCGGAAAAGCTGTCAATGGGATTCAAACGACGTCTGGCAATGGCCTGCGCCCTGCTCCACAATCCCTCCATCGTCTTTCTGGACGAAGCGACGTCTGGAACGGATCCAATCTCGCGACGCGAATTCTGGCAAAAAATCATCGATCTGGCGGATTCCGGCGTCGTGGTCGTCATCACGACGCACTTCATGGACGAAGCCCAATACTGCGACAGAATCCTCATCATGCGCGACGGTCTCTCCATTGCGATGGGAAGCGTCGATGAAATCCGAAAACAGGGAGGAAACGCCGCGACGCTGGAAGAAGCGTTCGTGAATCTGGTCACCTGAACAGAATACGAGCCGAAACTCGAAGAAACATGGAAAAACAATGAATTTAAAACGTATTTCCGCTCTGATTGCCAAAGAATTTCGACAGTTGATCCGCGATCCGCTGAGTATTGCGCTGGGAATTCTCCTGCCGGTCATTCTGCTTTTGATCTGCGGGTACGGAATGTCCACGGACGTCCGAAACATCAAAATGGCCGTCGTTATTCCTGAAGCCTCGAAAGAAGCGAATCTGATCGCGGCGCGATTCCGCTCCAACGGTTTCTTTCATTCGACGATCGTTCATTCCACAGAAGAGGCTGAGCGGATGATTCAACGGCATGAAGCAGACGCGGCTCTGTTTCTTCCGAATGATTTTACCAAAAGGTGCAGAGAAGGAAACGCGGAGGTTCTGCTCGTCGTCAACGCCTCCAATCCAAGTCCCGCTCTTCTGAAAAAAGGTTACGTTCAAACGGTT
>CAZWOV010000180.1:4026-5273 GCA_964635645.1 uncultured Planctomycetaceae bacterium
TTGGCCGAAATTGCTCCGCATATTATTGCAAATCAACCGCCCGGTTCGCCAAACGGAAACTTTTCCGTCAACGGACTGACGATTCGTCCGCGACAATGGTTCAACGAAGAAAACCGAAGCGCGTTTTCCATCGTTCCTGGAATTATCGTCATCATCCTTACCATCATCGGGGCCCTCCTCACTTCAATGGTCATGGCCCGCGAATACGAATTGGGAAATCTTGAAAGCATGTTCGTCACGCCCATGCTTTCGTCTGAAATCCTTCTGGCAAAAATGACGGTTAATTTCGGTTTGGGAATGGCAGGCCTGGGAATCGCCATTTTTATCGGCTGCGCTTTGTTTGGCGTCCCAATGCGCGGCAATCCCCTGATCCTGATATGCGGTTCCGCTCTTTATCTGATCGTTGCGCTGTGTATTGGACTCCTGATTTCCAGTCTGACCAAAAATCAGTTTCTGGCAGTTTCATGCACAATCGTCACCACATTTCTTCCGTCCTATCTCCTGTCCGGATTTCTGTTTGAAATCAAAAGTATGCCGCCTTTTCTTCAGGTCCTGACTCGATTCATCCCGGCTAAATACTATGTCGATTTCCTTCAGACCTCTTTCCTCGTCGGCGACGTCTGGCCCAATATCGTCAAAAACCTTGCGGCGCTGGCGGTTTTCGCTTCCTTTTTTTTCACTATGGCAAAACTCAAAAATCCCAAACGGCTTTAGTTCGCTCGAACACGCCTTTTACCGGAAAGATTCAAACGCCAGACCGTCGTTTCGTCCCCTTTCCAACCGTTTCACAGTACAAATTTTCCAAATCGGAATCTTCGGTCCAGATTTTCCTGAAAATTCGTTTCCCCAGAAAAAAACGCTCATGAAACTCCTGAAACGTCTTGCCGCCTTACTGCAAAAAGAGTTGCTTCAACTGCTGAAGAACCCGAAAATGCGCGTTTCCCTCTTCGTTCCACCGGTAATTCAGCTGGTTCTTTTGGGGTATGCCGCAACGCTGGAACTGAAAGAAGTAAATTGCGCAGTCCTCGATCGTTCGCGAACTGCCGAATCGCGAGAACTCAAAAGCCGTTTTCAGGGAACTCCGACTTTCATCCTTCAATCGGACCTGGAATCGGAAGAAGATCTCCGATTTCGGATGGAAAACCGAAAAATTCAACTGGCGCTGATTATTCCCGAAGAATTCGCGCGAGCCAAAGCGGGGCATTCTCAACCCGCGTTCCGTCCGGCAGGATATGCGTGTAAGGTGC
>CAZWOV010000180.1:5283-6126 GCA_964635645.1 uncultured Planctomycetaceae bacterium
ATCGTTGCAGACGGCAGAAACGCAAACAGCGCGGGACTGGCAACTATTTACGCCGCGGAAATTCTCAGAAACTACGCCGCCGCCAATATGGAAAACGGAGGCGCATTTCGTGTTCAAACACGCGGATGGCACAATCCGAATTTCAACATGCGGTATTTCATGATTCCGTCTCTGTTGGTTCTTATCAGCCTCATCGACGTTCTCATGATCAGCGCTCTCTCCATCGCTCGGGAAAGGGAAGACGGAACGTTCGAGCAACTTCGAATGACGCCGTTCGCCGCCTGGGAAATCCTTTTCGTCAAAGGATTCGCAACGCTCTGCGTCGCTCTGGTTCCAATTACCGTCTGCCTGCTTTTCATTCACTTCTGGTTTCATATCCCTTTTCACGGTTCATGGATCCTTTTTGCCGCGCTCCTTGGAACGTTCGTTACCGCCTCCATCTCGATTGGTCTGCTGGTTTCGACGCTGACGCAAAATCTCCAGCAATCGATGCTCGGAATCTTTATCGTTATCGTTCCTTTCGCAATGCTTTCCGGAATGGCTACGCCGCTGGAATCCATGCCGCCCGCCTTCCAGACCGCAATGCTCGTCAACCCGCTTCGTCATGGAATTGAAGCGCTTCCGCGAATCTTTCTGGAAGGCGTAACTTTTTCGGAATTAAGCCATACCTTTTATTTTCTGCTCTCAATCGCTCTGACGGCTTTTGTTCTGGCGTACGTTTCATTTGCAAAACAGAGATAACAAATTCCACAACGCGCTGGAATTCCATGCCGCAGAAAACAAATCCGGCGCACAGCCTTTTTCTCATGACGGTTTTTCATTTGCGTTGGCTGCTTTTTCGCC
>CAZWOV010000181.1:0-6106 GCA_964635645.1 uncultured Planctomycetaceae bacterium
AGAACGCCGCTGATCGTCGTGGCGATGAACGTGAGACTGCTCAGGAGCCAGGTATATCGGTAATGTTCGGAAAAGCTCCATGAACCGTCCGCGTTAAACGAGACTCCGTCGCGCCATTTGCCTAGCAGGGTTTGATCGACCCATTCGCAGAGGTTGGTTTCCGGCGCGTAGCTTCCGCCTCCGAAATCTCCCGCCGAAACAAACGCCATCGCGGCCCAGTACGCGACCAGGAGAGCAACGAAGGCGAGAACCTGAATCCGAACGCGAAAATGCAGATAAAGGATCGCGGCGAAAAGATATCCGACGGCGATCGTTTGAAGGGTATTGGAGAAAAGCCGAAGCCCTTCCAGCTTGAGATGAAGAAGATTTCCCTGAGCAATCATGCCGAAAATCCATAGCAGAAGGACGCGGCGAAAAATCCGAACGTAAATTCTGAAATAATCTGATTTTGGGTCGGGAGTTCGGTATTTTGCGAACTGGAAGGGAATACTCAATCCGGCGGTGAAAACGAACAGAGGCATGATCAGATCCCAAAGTACGAATCCTTCCCATGCGCAGTGTGAAAACCAACCCGCGGCACGGGAGCCAAAGCCCGCGGCGAAAAAGTCTTTGAGTGGGCTGTCGTATCGCAGAACGTTCGCGACCGGTCCGACGCAAACCAGGAGAAACATGGCGAATCCGCGCAGAGCGTCGATTGAGGCGAGACGTTTGGAGAGGCCTTTTTTGTCAGATAATGGAACGGAACCGGTTGCGGCAGACTCTGAGGTCGTCATGGATTACTCCTTTCAGTAAAAGACGCGGATTGGAACGTTCGGCAACGAGGTTGACGGATGAAGTTTACGGATGGAAATCCGTCAATTGAAATCCCAGACCCGTTTCAGTCGGGGTTGAGCGCCGGTCTCCGGGTCCATTTCCATGAACATGACTTCTTTCATGAATTCATTCCAGCGGTCAACGACCGGACTGTTTTTCTGCACGGCCGCGGCGAAATCGGCCCCCTTTTCGCATTCGTAATAGCCAAAAATTTCGTTTCCTACCGTCCGGATAGAGTAACTCCGAAGCCCCGCTTCTTTCAGAACTTCGACCATTTCCGGCCAGATCTCGCGATGCCGACGTTGATATTCTTCCCGTTTGCCTTCAATCAGCATAGCTTTCCACGCATATTTTTCCATGATTCAGGTCTCCTCCGCGCGTTCCCTGATTATCGAAAATTCGGCGCTCCCAAACAGACTCCGACGATAAATTTCAGTTTAACGCGAGGATAGGATTCTGTCAAGGGACGGTTGGATATTTTCTGAAAAAAACGTTGGAAAACCGTTGGAAGGCATTGACAAAAGGCGCGGGTGGACGCATAATAAAAGAAACGGAAGCGAAGGCTTTGTCTTTTCGGTCCGTTTTCCTTTGAAAATCGTCCCTGTTCCCGCCTTAATTTTGGAAAATCTGAAGATGAAAAAAATCCTGTTTTTTTTCCTGGCGTTCGCCGTTATTTTTCCGTCGGTTTCAACTAAAAGTTATTCTGCGGATTTTCGGACTCCCGACGATTGGACGTCTCTGGAGACCGTGAACGCCTGGACCCTTCCCCGTTCGCATTCTTCGCGGCTGAAAACGTCCGCGGAAAAAGAGTTTCTTCTTCTTGACGCTTCCGATTTGGCGCAAACTCCGGATTTCAGCAACATACAGACAAATGTTCCCGGAATCGACGTAAAGACGGTGGAAAACAGGACGTTTCTGTTTACGTTGGATATTGAAGGAACGGAAGGTTCGCCGATCAACGTTTATCTTGAAGGACGAAACTCCGCTGGGAATTTTCTCGCGATTCACTTGAAACGCGGGGACAGGATTTCCGGAACTCTGAACGGTAAACGTCAGAAAATGTTTTTTCTTGCGTTCATTCCGAAAGGAGTTCAGGAACTTCACTGGCGTTTCGATTTCTTCAAGGCGGGCGTGTTCAAACTTTACGGCGTAAACGCCCGATTCATTCCCGAACAGGATCCGACGGAAGAGATGAAACGTAAGCCGGAACTGATTTTTTACGTTTCCTTCGACGGAAATACGGAACCGGAATTCGCCGCGGGCGAGAAAAAAGCGATCTGCTCCCAAAATATTGATTTTGTCGACGGGATTCGCGGGCAGGCGGCAAGTTTCACGCGAAAACGCAATCCGATACTGAAATATGCGCTGGAAAAAAATCTTAATCCGGAACGCGGGTCGATTTCCGTCTGGGTAAAACGCGCCCCTTCCGACGCGAGTTGGCGTACGATGCTCACGACGCCGTGGACTACGGATACTCGAATTGGTTCCGGGGCGCTCTGGTTCTGGATCTGGTGCGGAAAATTCCGATGCGATACGAGCGACGTAATGGATCAGAGTATTCTTTCGCCGCTTCCGAATTACGGCGATTGGGACCATCTGGTTTTTACCTGGAATTCGTTTCGGATGCGGGCCTACGTTAATGGGAAACCCGTAGCCGGAGAAATTCCGCCGGACAAACGTCTCGAACCTTTCGTTCCGTTCCTTTACGACAGGATTCATTACTCGGAGTTTCATGTCGGCAATTACCTCGGCAACGCGTTGGACGGCGCTCTTGACGAGCTGAAAATCTTCTCCGCGCCTCTTTCCGAGCAGGAAGTACTCGAACTGTACCGTGAGTTTCGTCCTCTGACCGTTTCGCTTGACGAGCTTTACTTTTTTGACGGCGAAACGTTCCGCGCGTCGGGAAAAATCCGGAACGCCGATTCAAAAAGTCGTTCGGTAAAACTGAATATCGCGAACGAAAATGAGGAAATTCTTCAATCTCAGGAAATTACCGTTTCCGGGGGCGAGACGGCTTTCGCTTTTCCTCCGGCCAGGTTTCCGGCAGGAAATTACTCGTTGATTGTCGATGAAAACGGGCGGAGGGACGGAGCGATTGGATTTCATGTTTTTTCGAGTAAAAAATTTAATTTTGACGACGGAAAGCCGCGCCGAAACCAGGCGAATGCGGAACCTGATGAAAAAACGGATGAAAGGCCGAACGAAAAATCGGATGAAAGACCGGATGAAAGACTGAATCTGACGCTGATTGAAGACGTCCCGATTTTTGAGGCGGGACCGGAACGTCTTGCCGTCGTCGGACGGTTGTCCGTTGGAGAACTGAACGGTAAAAAATATCTGGAGGCCGGTCCGAACGAGCATGAACGATTCGCAATCCGTTTGCCGAAAATGAAACCCGACGGGCTTTATTGTCTGGAGTGGGAATTTCCGGACGACGCGCGGCGTTCGGTTGACGTTATCGCGCAGGACTCTCTGCATCCGCGTTCGGACGCTTACGAACTGCACGCGGGATATCTGACGGGCGACGAGTATCCGAATACGGGAAAATTCGTAACTCAAAGAGTCCTTTACCGCGCGAGAACGGAAGACAATTCCATCATTTTTATGACGGCGAGAACAGAAGAGAAGGGCGCCGCCCTCTCCGCTCTGAGAGTTTACGAAGCGAATGGACCGTTGCCTGCCGCGGACGTCCGTCCCGCAGAACCAATTGAAGGCTGGAATCGAAACGTCGGCGTGTACTTTGAAGATATCGCTCTCGGATACGATTTCGGAAAATCGCTGGGAACTCCCGAAGATTTTGAAACGACGGTCGCGCGACTTTGCGAATACATGCGGTTTACCGGGCAGAATATGCTGACCTATCCGATTGTCTGGTACCATGGGCGTCCGGCGAAAGAATATGCCGCGCGGCCGCATATCCCCGAGTATTTTAAGGCGTTCCTGACTATTTTCGACCGTGAAAAGATGGAATTCATGGCGTCCGTGAATCAGTATCGAGCCCTCTTTCCTACGCCGCCCGTATCGCGCGAGGGACTCGAGTCCGGAAAATACGGCGATTCGGTTTTCATGATTCAGGCCGACGGTCAGCCGGGACCTATTCACTCCATCTGCCTTTTTCATCCGGACGCGCAGGCCATGATGAACCGTTACGTAGACGAAATACTGGAAGAGGGCGCGAAACACCCTTCGTTTAAGGGAATCAGTTTTCATCTCCTCTTTAACAATCTGTTGACGTTCGGCGATATCAAATACGGCTATAACGATTATCTCGTGGAGGAATTTGAGAAAGCGACGGGGATTTCCATTCCGGTGGACCGTTGGGCTCCCGACCGCGGAAAACTTTACGCCGACTGGCTTCTGGAAAACGCCCAGGAAGAGTGGATAGACTGGCGTTGCCGGAAATTCGCGGAATTTTACCGCGGTCTCGCCGAAAAGTTGGCAAGGGTCCGGCCAGACTTGCGGTTGGTTCTGAACTGCAAAATTGCGATTGCCTACCAGAGGAATTTCAGCCTTCCGAACCGCTACGCGGGAATGCGCGACTACTGGGAAGCTGCGAACCGTGAAATGGGGATCGACGCGAAATACTTCAAGGATTGCCCCAATATCGTGATTGAGCAGACCGTTTTTCCCGCCGACTATCGCTGGTGCGCGGGAAGATTGCCGAACGACGTTCGCGAAACGATTCGGCTTACCGAAACGCGGCGCGGAATGTACGGTACGATTCTATCCGCAAACATGCCGTGGATTAATATGCACGACCGATACTGGGAATCGCCCGTCGGGGATCCGAATCGAAACCACGTCTTCACAAATCATTTTCACGCCGACTGGCTCGTCGAACATCCGTGGCGCGTGTCAACTCTGAATCCAACGGGGTTTTACGCCATGCGGCACTACGTCATGCCGTTGAGATTCTGCGACGTTCAAACGTTCAACAAGGGAGGATTTCTCATCGGAACGTTGGGAATGGAAGATGAACTTCGTACTTTCGCAAAGGCGTTCCGTACTCTGCCGGCCGTACGTTTTGCGGATGCGGCGGGATCTACCGAAGAAGTGAAAATCCGAAGTTGGTCGGACGGGAAAAAAACATGGTTTTACGTTGCGAATACCTCTGAAAAAAATGTTGAAGTTGCTCTCCGGTGCGGGAACTCCGACGTTACGGACCTTGTGCAGAATCAAAAATTTCCCGTAGATGCGAATGGAAAAATGAAAATTTCGATTCCGCCGTATCGTCTGAAAACCTTTGAGACCGACGGAAACGCCCCCGTCGCCGTCGATTATGTGAAGGACGCGGTATTTCGTGAAGATTGAAATAGCCGCGAGGAGCGGACGGCGCGGACTGGAAATAAACCGGAGCGAATTTGGCAAACCGGAACCGTCCGCAAAATTATTCGTTTATTGAGAAAAATGAAATCTTTTTCATATTATTTCTTGACATTAATTGTTTTTTGATGATAATATAAAAAAACGCGATTTAAAACGGGTCGAATTTGGAGAATTTTTATGCGTATTCGTAATTTTGTGATTTCTCTTGCGTCGGCGCTTGCGTTCTGTTCGTCGGCGAACGCCGAGCTGATTACGGCGAAAAACGTGATTGCGTTGGAAACGGCGAACGGGCGGAACTATTATTTGAATTCCCGCGCCAGCGACGGTTCTCTGACCGATACATGGGTAACGCTGGATCCAAACGGCATGCGTACGAATTACTACGTAAACGGCCAGCCGAATCCCGTTCTGGTTTTTGACCTTGGCGCGAATCAGAATCTGGACGCTTTTTCCATCTGGGGGTATCCTGTTTCCGGAAATTCCGTACGCGAGTTTACGCTTTCTTTCTACGACGCCGCGTCGGGACCGGCCGGGACTCCGACCGCCGTACAGAGCGCGACCCTTTCGGACTATACGAAGGACGAAACGTCCATTTCTCTTGACGCGCCGACGACGGCCCGATACGTAAAAATGGAATTGACGGGGAATTTCGGTCAAATTACCGGAACGAACGGCGGCGACCGCGTCGGGTTCAGCGAAATTCAGTTTAATCGAACCAATACGGTTGAAAACTGTATGCCGTCTTCGGTTGAGCAGACGGCCGGAGGAACGAATTACGGCGATCTTTACGTCTCTAATCTGATTGACGGAGACGCAAAGACCGTATGGTGTACGAACGCCGCAGCCAAACCGGACTACTACGACGGAACGAATGTCGCTCCCGAACTGACGTTTACCTTTGACGAGGCGAAAACTCTTTCCAGTATCACGGTGACTCCGTACAACGTGGCCGGCAACTCGGGCAAGG
>CAZWOV010000182.1:0-6084 GCA_964635645.1 uncultured Planctomycetaceae bacterium
GGCAAGCGACGTGTGCGCAAGCGTTTCGCCGATCATGGAGAGACGTTTTAAAACGACCGTCAGGCCGATACAGGGAATAATGACGGCAAGAAGCGTTCCCGTCAGGAAGGCGTTGCGTAAAAAATCGTACTGGAGAATCTCCCAAAAAGGATTCATCGGGAAACTCCTTCCCGCGCTTGGCGCGACGGTTGCTCTGAATGCGTTAATTGCGGCGATTGCGCCGAATGTTTGCAGTCGCAGGAAGAAACGGAGGCGGAAGAAGACGGAGATTGATCAGCCTGGATGCGATTTTGATAAACAATACATTTTCGGCATTCTTTTTCCATTGCCTGGACGTGTTCGCACCCGTCGTCTTTCCGGTTGTGATGATGACGGTGAACGAGTTCGTGCTGCAATTGATCGGGTGAAATTTCCGCCAGATTGCCATCTTCAAGACAGAAAATTCGTTTTGCGTAATTTACAGCGTGAATCAAATCGTGCGTTACCATGAGAATGGTAAGTTTAAAATCCTGATTAAGCCTGTCAAGCAGTTCGTAAAGCGCATGCGCGTTAGGGAGGTCGATTCCTGTCGTCGGCTCGTCAAGAATGAGCATGTCGGGAGTATTCACAAGCGCGCGGGCAATCAGAACGCGCTGAAGCTGTCCGCCGGAAAGCGCGCCGAGACGCGCGGTTCGAAAAGACGTCATATCGACCAGCCGCAAGACTTCCGCGACCTTTTCTCGGTGTTCGCCGCGGATTCGGCCGAAAAGTCCGATTCGCGGATATTGGTGTGCCAGAAGGATCTCTTCCACGGTAGCTGGAAAGTCTGAATTCAGGTAGGAGTGTCCCTGAGGAACGTAACCGACGCGCCGCCAGTTGTGAAATGCGGCAAGCTTTTCGCCGAAAAATCTGATTTCGCCGGAATCCGGAGTCAACTGACGCAGGAGCAATTTTAAAAGCGTGCTTTTTCCCGTTCCGTTCGAACCTATCAAAGTACAAAAATCCCCCGCCTGCACCGAGAACGACACGTCGTCCAGGACAGGAGTTTCACGTCGATAGGAAAAAGTAAGTCGTTTGATTTCGAGCACTTTGAAATAGGTAAATATCTGACGAGCGTGGTGATGGAAATGTTCGCTTGCCGTCCAGAAATCTAATAAGGAAGTCTGTCTCAGGCGTTTGGGAAAAGGCCGCGGAAAGGACGATTAAACGTTCGGGGAAAAGCCGCGCTTCAGTCTGTTTTCAGGGCGTTAAGGTTTTCGCGCATAACGGAAAAATAATCGGCTCCCGCGTCTATCTGTTCCTGAGAGAGCGAGCCAAGCGGATGAAGGATATGGATTTTGACCCCGGTTTCGCGCGCGACGGTTTCCGTTCCCTTGGCGCTTTCAAGGGCGGTTGCGTAAATGACTTTGATCTGATTTTGGCGAATAAATTCGATGATTTTTACCATTTGGGCGGGAGTAGGTTCCGAATAGGCAGAATACCCCTCGAGCGCCGCCTGTTCCAGACCGTAGTCGCGGCATAAATACCAGAATGCGCGGTGAGCGACGATGAGCGTTTTGTTTTTCAATTGCGACGCGGCCGCTTGAAATTCTGCGTCCAGAGCGTCGCATTCAGCCGCGTATTTGGCGAAATTCGCGCGAAAAACATTTTCTCCGGACGGTTCGAGCCGAACAAAAAAGTCGGTCAGATCGGCCAGAATTTTTTTTACGTTGCGAATGGAAAGCCAAATATGAGGGTCGACGCCGCCATGTTCATGTTCGTCATGTTCATGTTCGCAACGTTCATGTTCGCAGTGATGGACCCCTCCGGGAACGACGCTTTGGGCCGCTTCAAAAATCGGGATATTTTTTTTGTTAAGCTGCGGAATGATTTTTCCCGTCCAGGTTTCCAGGTCGGCTCCGTTAAAGACAAACGCGTCGGCCTGAAGAAGCTCCATGGTTTTTCGCGGAGACGGTTCCCAGCTGTGAACGTCGGCGCCGACGGGCATGACGCACTGGATATCCAGCAGGTCGCCGGATATTTTTTTTGCCAGGTCTTCCAGAAGGTAAAAACTGACGCAGACGGTTTTCTTACTCGACTTTGTTTTTGGCGCAGACCCGCACCCGAGGAACGCGGTTGCGCCTGAACCGAAAATAAAAGCGGGCGCGAGATTTCGGATAGAACCGCTTCCCAATGCGCCGACGATAACGGAACGCAGAAGGCTGCGCCGTGAGAACGGATGGAGGCGGTCTTCAGGCGTAGAGTTCGACTTTTTGTTTTTCGGTTTTCCTAAAGTCATGTTTTTATCTTTCAGCTGAACGCCGGTATTGTCGGCAAAACAAAATATTATCCTCGTCTGCTAATGATACTCAATTATTGAAGAAATTCAAGGGGGACAATTAATTAAAGAGGTGTTTTTTTTGTTTTTTTTAGAGAAATCCCGAATATTTTTTCAAATCCGTCCGTTCTGCCTTTCGAAAATTCGTTATGAAAAAACTACGATTTATTTTGTTCCCCCTACTTGCGCTTTTCGCTCTTTTGTGTATAATCAAGTAAGATTTGGCGAATACTTCGTCATGAGATAGAAACCCCTACGGAGAGGAGGATTGCTGGATTATTTCCGTTGTTTGCCGGGACGAAAGAGATTTTCGTGCGTTTCAGGTTATTGAATAAGCCGGGATTTTGAATTGTTCATGTTTTGGGCGGTCGATATTTCCCGTTTTATTTTTAGCGTTCTCTGAGCGGCAAATGGTGGTTATCTGGTAGTTGCGTGAGTTTGTATTTTTGTCACAGCGCTCAAAAAATATCGTTTTCAGCCGACGGCAGACGCGCTCGGTGGATTCAGCGTTTATGAGACTCTTGGTTTAATTGACGTTAAGAGTTTGAGGCGTTTTTTCTTCTGTGCGTTCTGTATGCGTTTTCTTTTTGCGTTTTGAAATCGGCTGTTTCTGGTATTTGAGTCTGTCGGAATATTGGGAGAGCAGTTGGTGGAACATTTTCTGCGTTTTGAAAACGTTGTTAAGGTTTTTGGCGCGAATCGCGCGGTAGACGGAATTTCTCTTTCGATCAAACGCGGCGAAGTGTTTGCGCTTCTTGGTCCGAGCGGTTGCGGTAAAACGACGCTTTTGCGTATATGCGCCGGGTTTGAGAAGCCGGATTCCGGTCGGGTGTTTATTGATGGAGTTGATATTACGGATCTTCCTCCGGAGAAACGTCCCGTCCACACTGTTTTTCAGCAGTACGCGCTTTTTCCTCATTTGTCTGTTTT
Source organism: uncultured Planctomycetaceae bacterium (assembly GCA_964635645.1). Taxonomy (GTDB): domain Bacteria; phylum Planctomycetota; class Planctomycetia; order Pirellulales; family Thermoguttaceae; genus RGIG3701. The sequence continues at coordinate 3,227 of CAZWOV010000182.1, forward strand.
TGAGAATATTGCTTTTCCTTTGCGCCTTCGCGGAATGCAGAACGCCGAGATTGAGAAGGAAGTGGAAAAAATGCTGGACATGACGGAGCTTCTTGATCATGCCGGCAAAAAACCGGGTAAACTTTCCGGCGGGCAGCGTCAGCGCGTCGCGATTGCGCGGGCTCTGGTAAATCGTCCGCAGGTTCTTTTGTTGGACGAACCGCTTGCCGCTCTGGATTTGAAACTGCGTCAGCGGATGCTTGCCGAGCTGGACTGGATTCACGACGAGGTCGGGATTACTTTTCTTTACGTTACGCACGACCAGGAAGAGGCTTTGGGGATTTCCGACCGTATCGCGGTCATGAACAGAGGGAAGATCGAGCAGTACGGCACGTCGGACGGAATCTATGAAAATCCGCGCAGTCGGTTTGTCGCGTCGTTTGTCGGCCGAATGAATTTCTTTGAAGCGGAAATTCGGAAGATTGAGGGAGAAAATATTCTGGTGCAGGTTACCGAAACGGGGGAGAATTCAGACGCGCTGTTTATGGTCAGCAAGCCGTCGGCGTCGATGATTTCGTCTTTTGGCGGTCAGCTGTCCGTTGGCCAGACGGTTCTTCTTTGCGTACGCCCGGAAAAATTCCTGATTCGTCCGCGTACGGATTCTTCCTTTAAGCCCGGGTACAATACGGAGATTTTCCAGAATCTTATGTCCGGAGCGCTTGAGCGCGAAATTTACTACGGCAGCGAATCCCGTTTTTTTGTGGACGTCGGCGAATACTCGGTTATGGCGACGCGTCTGATTCATTCCCGCGGTCTTTCTCTTCACGGCGAACCGGTTGAGCAGGAACTTCAGCTCGGTCAGCCTGTTCAGCTCTCGTGGCATGTGCGCGATTGTCTTTTGCTTCCGATGGACGAGAACGCTCCGGAGGTTATCGGCGCGGAACTCTTTACCGGCGAAGGAGAGGAGGTCGGAGCATGAAACAGAATTCGGGCGTCGTCCGATTCGGGGCTTCCCGTATACATGAATTTCTGCTGACGTTTCCGTCGCTTCTGATGCTTATCGTACTGGTGGGCATTCCGACGCTTATCGTCGTTTTCAACGCGTTCTGCGCGGATTCGCGCGGCGGGTGCGCCGAAGGATTTTCGCTTGCGGCTTTTCGGGAGATTTTTACCGTTTATTACGCGCGAATTACCCTGGAAACGATTTTTTATACGGCTCTGACTTCTTTTTTTTCCATTCTGATTGGATTGCCGGTTGCGTACACGATTGCCCGATCGCGCGGAAGAATGCGGCTTTTGTTGCTTTTGCTCGTATTTATTCCGTTTTGGACGAATATGGTAGTTCACATTGCGGCGTGGAAAATCGTCCTGCATCCTGATGGATTTTTACGTAATACGCTTGTCTTTTTGAATTTAATCGATGAAAAACAGCTTTTGTGGAATACGCCTTTTGCCGTGCTAACGCTTTTGGTTTACGTTTTTCTTCCTTTCGCAATTATTCCGCTTTACGCCTCAATCGAGAAATTTGATTTTCGTCTGATTGAGTCCGCGCGCGACCTTGGAGCAACGTCGCGTCAGGCGTTTTTCCGCGTATTCCTTCCGGGAATCCGCAACGGTATTTATTCTGCCGCGATGCTTGTTTTCGTTCCTGTTTTCGGTTGCTATATTATTCCGCAGCTTGTCGGCGGGCCTGGTTGCGACGTTCTGTACGCGAATAAGATCTACCAGTTTACTTCGACCCAGAGCCGGAATATTCCAATTGCCGCGGCGCTTTCGTTTTTCCTGTTGCTGGCGATGCTTGCGCCGTGGATTGTTTATCGCATTGCGCTTGTTCGTCAGGAAAAACAGGAGGGAGGCCGCGCGGTTTCCGAGTCGGGGACGGTTCCGACGCTTCGGTCGGCGGTTATTTCCTCGAAAAACGACGTTTTGCGCGGCGGCGCGGCGGCCGTTCCGTCGTCGGCGCTTCCGTCTATTCCCGAAACGTCCGCGCCGTCGGAAACTTCCCCGGCGTCTGAAGTTGGAAAGGAGAGCGGCGAATGAAAAAACGTATTCCTCAGATCACGACGTTGTTCGTTTTTCTTTTCTTTTATTTTCCGCTTGTCTGGATGGTCATTCAGTCCTTTCTCGGCAAGGTGGACGGCGAGTATGAATGGACGCTCCGATGGTACGAGCAGGTTTTTCGCAAGCGCGAGGTTCTTTCCGCCGTGATGAATACCATTGTCGTTGGTTTCTTTGCCGCGATCATTTCCACGGTCCTTGGGACGCTCAGCGCCCTTGCTATTTTTAAGTATCGAGGAAAATTACAGGAAATTCATACCGCCCTGCTTTACATTCCGCTTGTCGTGCCGGAGATTCTCATGGGGTTGAGTCTCATGATCTTTTTCTCCAGTCTGGGTTTGCCTTTTGGAAAGGGTACGGTTATTGCCGCGCATGTCGCGTTCTGTACCAGTTACGTTACGGTTGTCGTCGCTTCAAGTCTGGACGGGTTTGATTTTACGCTGGTAGAAGCGTCGCGGGATTTGGGCGCTACTTATTTCCAAACGTTCCGGAAGGTGATATTTCCTCTTTTGCGGCCTGCCATCTGCGCGGGAGCGTTGCTGGCGTTTACCCTGTCGCTGGATGATTTTATCGTTACTTTTTTTGTGTCGGGGCATGGCGGAACGACGTTGCCGGTTTATATTTATAATTCGTTGAAACACGGTAAGGTTCCCGGCCTTTACGCTTTGTCGTCGGCGCTTTTAGCCGTGACTTTCCTGCTCGTAACGGTGAGCGTTTTCTTTCAGAAACATGAATTTCTGGAAAAAGAAAAGTAACGCTGAAAAAGTGAATCGAGGTCTTGGGGCCGACAGGCGTGGGAAGTCAATTTTTCAAAATCATAT
>CAZWOV010000183.1:0-6075 GCA_964635645.1 uncultured Planctomycetaceae bacterium
TCGCCAACCTCAACGCCGCCTTCCACATTACCGGAAAACAACGCGTGAGCTTCATTCGCGTAATCGTTGGAAAAACGAAGCGTTCCCGCGCCGGTCGCGTTCGTTTCCACCGTCGTTTTCACGCCGCCTCCAATATTCAGGTCGAGCGTCTTGCCGTCGGCAATATCCAACGCCCCCAATTCAAACGCCGCGTCTTTCGTCATGGAACTCTTGATCCCGCTTCCATTCCATCCCCAGTCGCCCGTCTCGCCAATGTTCATGCCGTACCAACGATCCGTACCGGAAAGCCGAACGCCGACGCCGACCAGATCGTCCGCGTCTCCATTCAAACCAAGGCGCTCGTTATAGGAAGGACCGATCGTACGATTGAAACGGGTTGCGCGAACCATCGCAACGTACTGCTTGCCCGGTTCCAGAACGACCCCTTCCAACGTTTTGGCGCTATATTCCGAATCCTGATTCTCAAAAGCGATCTCCCCTACCGTCAAACCGGATTCTTTTTCGACGATAAGAATTGAGACGTCGTTTCGGAATGATTTTCCAATATCGATCGTAATCGGCGCGTCCGTCGTATTCTCCAGAACCGTCTCAAATACGTTCGTAACGGATTTATCGGTCGAGGAATCTCCCCAGACGTCAGCGGACGGCTGATTATACATGGCGTTGGCGCGATTGACCCACACGTCCATATTCGTAATCTCATTCGCGTTTTCCGTCAAATTTCCCGAATATTTGTAGAACGTGTCGCGAACCGCGGCCTGTGCGCTCTCAAACTTTTCCTGAAGAAAAATGGACTCGGGAACCACGACAATCCGGCTGTTTTCCGTAACGGACAGGTTCGCGTCTGCCATCGAGACGTTCGGAGCAATCATCATGGAGCCGCCGGCCAAAACTGCGTTTTGAATCGCAACGGAGGACGCCGCGACAACGTTTCCCTTTTCCCCGACGGTCAAATTCGTCATGGAAGCGTTATTGTCCAGAATAAGGTTCCCGTCTTCCACCTCGAACGTTCCCGTCGAAGTCATTTGGCCGTTGAAACGCCAGTCGCCGGAGCCGGTCATTTTCACGTTTACGCTGTCGGAAATCTTTCCCCAGTAGGTCAGCCCCTGCGTATCGCTCATGACGAGCGTTCCCGACCCGCAAACATTTCCAACCGTCGCGACGGCATTGTTAGCCTTCGTCGCCCGTCCTCCCTCCAGAGCGGCGACCGTCTCCGTCTTGCCGTTCACGTTCAACCTGGCGGCGCCGTAAACGGAACCTCCGCCAAAGGAAACGACCGTAGTATCCGGAAGAACTTCGTTCGCGCCAAGAACAAGATTCGTCTCCGCATCAAGACCATTACTGCGGAATCCAGTTTTTCCAAGGTACGTCCACCCCTGATAGTCGTTTTTCGTATTTGCGAGGACGACCTGATTATCGTTCACGATTTCCAACGAACCGACGCCGGTAATCAGAGCGCCGAGAACGTAACCGGAGGAAATTCCGGAAGTACGGATAGCGCCGCCGTTTTCCATCATATTGAAAACGTAATTGTCCGACCATGCGACGTTCGTCATCAGCGAACCGCCGTTGAAATCGATCGCGACGCGCTCCTTGCCGTCCGCGCAGGTCATTTTCGGGTTCGAGCTGAAATTGGCCTCCGTATCCGCGCGCAGCGTGCCTTTTCGAATCTCCACGCCGTTCAAACGCGTTGCGGAATTCAGGATCGCGCGGGCGTTATTGTCTTCATTCGCCGCCATGTTCAGAATAAGATGCGTATTTCCAGTTACGTTCAGCGTGTAGTTCTTCGATTCGCCATTGAATGTCAGCGCCGAAAGAACCTTTGAATTGGAATTCGTTACCGAGTACGTCGGCAGATTACGGGCCGCAAGATTCGCGCCGTTCAAATCAATCGACGAAACGGCCTCCGTCGTTTTGAAATCCCGAACCGTAAGCGTCGCTCCGGACGCAAGCGCAACGGAGGACCATGCCCGCACCGTAAGATCTCCCGAAATACCGACGTTCGCCCCGGTTCCGACGGAGAACGTCGCGGAGTCGGCAACCGTAACGGAAGTCATCGTTCCTTTTGCGTTTTCGAGAATACCGAATTTGGAGTTTCCTGAAACGTTCAGGTTCCTCGCGCACAGCTCCGTCCCGAAATTTTGCGTACCCTCGCCGGAAATCGCCAGATCAATCAAGCCGCTCCCCCTCGTTCCGCCGGTCAGGGAATTTTCCGCGCCGTTCAGGACAATATTCAGAGTTCCGATTGAGGATCCGGTATTTTTAACGTATCCGGCGCCCGTAACGCCTGCGACCGTTTCCGAAAAACCGCCAAGATCCAGATAATTTTTCGCCAGGGCGCTCGCCTCGTTCGGAGTACCGTAATGAACGCCAATCTGAACAATCGTCGTATCGGGAAGAACCTCGTCGGCTCCAAGTTTGAGTCCGATATCGCTATTGGTCGAACCGGGCACGTTAAATCCGCCGATATTGGTAATTCCCGCGTAGTCGTTCGCCGTATTGGAAATCGTGAGGACTCGCTCGTTACTGCCATCCGCGGCAACCAGCAGATCGCCGCCGCCGGTAATTTTTCCGGAAACGCTGAAGGAAGCGCTGGGACGCAACGCGCCGAAACGATTCAACACGACGTCGTTCGCTACGTTCCCCGTACTCGGTCCAATCATCAACGTGCCTTCGTTAAGCGTAACGGTTCCCGTTCCGATTCCCGACGTATTCGCGAAAACGGTCCCCCCGGAAACGGTCATTCCACCGGAAAAAGTATTAGCGGCGTTCAGAATTACCCGGTTGCCGTTATTGTTCGCGGCGCCGGTCAAATCAAAGACGACTCCAAGATTGCCGGTCAGACTGCCATTGTAGCTAAAGGCGGAAGAAAGCGCAAGTTTAGCCGTCAGAATCGCCCCGTTGTCTGAATGATACGACGACGCGCTTCCCAGCGACGTAACCGTTTGTTCTCCGTTCAACGTTTCCGCAACGGCGCAGGCCGGCAAGAGAAAGGACGCGCCGAGCAATACGCTCAACGCCGTTGGAGCAAAAGTCTTTTTCATAAATATTTCCCGAATAAACCTGAACGGCGATAATTTCATACCAAAGGCAAGGCCGCAGGAAAATAAAATTCTCCAAACCGACCGCCGCGGGCAACAAACCTGGGTCCCCGCACAATATATTTTTTTATTATACACGATAAATATCAGAATACGTTCAAAAAAATTTTAAAAAACAGAAAAAAACTTTTCCCAAAAACTATTTGCGTCAATTAAATCGAATAAAAAGAAAACGCTGAAAACAGATATGGCAGGAAACGGCGGCGTCAAAACCGTAAAATAAAGAAAAATTTCTTTAAAACAAGTCAACGAAAAACAAAATATTCACGATAAAACAATTAATGCGGGTTAAATTAAAGGTTCCGACGCCCCAACAATTATCGCAACGGAAATTTATCTGGAAAATAAAGAGCAAGTATGAGTTTAACGGTATCCATCGCGCTGTGCACATTTAACGGAGAACGCTTTCTGCGGGAACAGCTGGACAGCTACGCGGCGCAGAGCGTTCTGCCGGATGAAGTCATCGTCTGCGACGACGGTTCAACCGACGGGACGATGGAAATCCTCGAAGAATGGGCGAAAACCGTTTCGTTCAAGGTGCGAATCGTTCAGAACGAGCAGAATCTCGGCTACGCTCAGAATTTCGGAAAAGCCGTTTCTCTCTGTACCGGCGACGCGATTTTTTTCTCCGATCAGGACGACGTCTGGAACCCCCAAAAAATCGAGAGGATGGTCAAGGTTTTTGAGGAGAACCCGGACGTCGTAACCGTCGTTTCTGATTCAGAAATCATTGACTCCGACGGGCAAAAACAGTCGGGAAATTCCTCGCAAACCGCGCAATTGTGGTATTTTGACGAGGCCGCGGCTTTCTGCATGACGCAAACGCCGGAAACATTCGTTGGAACTCGCGGGTGCGCCAGCGCCATTCGGGCGAATTTTCGGCGTTTCTATCTGCCCATTCCCCCACGCTGGACGCACGACGTCTGGCTAATGGTTACGGCGCCGCTGGCCGGGCGCGTCGTTCGCTTAAAAGACGCTCTTTTTCAATACCGGCTCCATTCGGAAAATACGTCCAATGCCGGTTTGTTTCAGGAACGCCTGAACTCCTGTCTCTGGAAACGGGATAACTATTTCCGGCATATTCAAACCCAATACTGGGTCTGGCTTCCCATGCTGGAAGAGTTTCGCGAACGCCTTTCCCGGCTGGAAAACGCAAAGACGCGGAAAAAAGCGGAATCCAGACTCAAACTTCAAGATCGATATTTCACCTACCGCAATCGAGTTCAGAGAAACTTCGTCAAATTTGGTATTTTCTGGATTCTTTTAATTATTCAGGGAACTTATTTTCGTTTTCCGTTCCCCTGGAAATCCATGCGGTACGATTTACTTCACGGAATGAAAATATTAAGATGAGTATTTTAAAAAAACTTCGTTCGCTTTACTGGAAGGCGCGTTTCGATTTTCCGATATGGCTGGACCGTAAACTTCCGCGCCCGTATCTTAAATTGTGGAAACATTATCTTGCGCGCACTGAAAAGAGTAAACGCAAGGCAGTCATGCGGCTCTATGAACTTGCATTCGGACGCGGTTTCAATCTGGACGATCCCCATACGTTTAATGAAAAAATTCAATGGCTGAAAATCTATGGCGATTTACCTCTCCAGACTCGTCTTGCCGACAAATACCTTGTTCGCGAATACGTACGCGAAAAAATAGGGGAATCCAGCCTCGTACCGCTTTTGGGCGTTTGGAATTCCGCAGAAGAAGTGGATTTTGATCAGTTGCCCGACAGATTCGTCCTGAAAGCAAACCACGGCAGCGGAATGAATTTAATTACGCTGGATAAATCAAAACTGGACCGAAAAAAAGCGCGAAAACAAATGAAAAAATGGCTGAAAACCAATTTCGCGTGGTATTTTATGGAACTTCAGTATCGAGATATTCCCAGAAAATTAATTGCGGAAGAATATTTGGAAAACCAGGACGGTTCTCTCAGCGACTATAAAATCTGGTGCGTTGACGGGAAAGCGATCTATGTCGAGTATCTGGCGGAACGGAGAACGGGCGTAAAAGCCGTCTTTTTTTCACGAACATGGGAACGGTTAAATTTTGTGCATAGCGACGTTCCTTACCTCAAAGAAGTCCCCAAACCGGAAATTTTGGATGAAATGCTTGCCAAAGCTGAAATTCTGGCGGAAAATATTCCTTACGTTCGCGTAGATTTTTACTGTCTGGATGGAAAAAAACTGTTCTTTGGCGAAATGACTTTTTCTCCTCTGGGAGGTTTAGGACATTTTGAACCGGAAGAAATGGATCGCGTCATAGGGGAAATGATTCGCTTGCCCGCGCCGTTTAAGGAAAAAACAATATGATCGGCACAAAAAATTTTCTCAAAGCTCTTTACCGTCGGCTTTTCGGAAAACTTTACGCCGACATGGACGCAAAAGTACGGCGTCTGGAAGACAAAATGCTAATCCTTCAATCCGGTCTGTGGGACGAATCGTACTACGTACGGGAAGCAGATTGGCGCCGACGCGGAGACGACGCGCCGCTGGACCACTATCTGAATGAAGGATGGAAAAAGGGATTCAACCCCTCTGAAAAATTCGACGGAAACGCCATTCTCAAATCCAAACCGGATCTTCAAATCAATCCGCTGGTTTATTTCCTGAGATACGGACGTTATCCTCTGGGAAACGCATTCCGCGCTTCGGAAGAAACGGTTCGGGAATATCTGAAAGCCAAATCATGCAGAAAAACGCCGGTGAAAAAAGTCGTTTACTCTTGCATTACCAACGGATACGACGACCTGAATGAATTGCGCGCGTTTTATTTTACTCATCCGGACTGGGACTACGTCTGTTTCACCGACGACGAATCCATGATTCGGCAGAAAACGTTGGGAATCTGGGAGATTCGACCGCTTTGTTTCACTGAAATGGACGTCGTTCGTAACGCCCGACGCCATAAGATTCAGCCCCACAAACTGTTTCCCGAATACGACGAGAGCCTCTACGTCGACGCCAACGTAAAT
>CAZWOV010000184.1:0-6067 GCA_964635645.1 uncultured Planctomycetaceae bacterium
AGATTCTGGTTGACGGTCCGCGCGAAGAAGTTCTTACGGAAGAGAACCTCAGGAAAGCCTTTGACATGGATTTGAAACTGGTTCGTACGGAGTCCGGACGATTCTGGACGGTGATAGAGTGAGATTTCGTAAAGTATTTGAGGTCGTTTGGGATATTTTCAACCTTTAGCCTTTAATAATCAAATGAGCGATAACCTGATTGAAATTCGGAATTTGCGGACCTCTTTTTTCACCGAAGAAGGGACTGCGCAGGCGGTCGACGACGTTTCTTTTTCCATTCCGCGGGGGAAAACGGTAGGCGTCGTAGGCGAGAGCGGTTGCGGTAAATCCGTAACGGCCATGTCGGTTATGGGGCTGATTCAACCTCCCGGCAAAGTGGTCGGCGGGGAGATTATTTTCTATGGGAAAGATTCGGAACCGGTGAATCTCCTGTCGCTTTCAGAGTCGGAGCGCCGTAAATACCGCGGCGGAAGAATGGCGATGATTTTTCAGGAGCCGACGTCTTCCCTGAATCCCGTTTTTCGGATTGGAAATCAGATTGCGGAGGCCGTTTTGCTTCATACGCCTCGGATTACGAAAAAAGAGGCTTTTCAACGCGCGGTGGAGATGCTTCGCAAGGTGCGTATTCCAGAGCCGGAACTTCGCGCGAAAGATTATCCGCATAATTTTTCCGGGGGAATGCGTCAGCGGGCGATGATTGCGATGGCTCTTTCGTGCAATCCGGAGCTTCTTATCGCGGACGAACCGACTACCGCGCTTGACGTTACGATTCAGGCGCAGATTTTGGAACTTCTTAACGAACTGAAAGTTTCGTTTGGGACGTCGATCATGATGATTACGCACGATCTTGGCGTCATTTCAGAAATGGCGGATGAAGTCGTAGTGATGTATGCGTCGAAAATTGTTGAAAAAGCGGACGTCAAAACGCTTTTTGCGAATCCGCTTCATCCGTATACGCTGGGACTTCTCCGTTCCCGTCCCGAACTTGGAAACGAGAGTGGAACTCGTAATTCCATGCTTTATTCGATTCCAGGAATGGTTCCAAGTCCGCTTCATTTTCCGAGCGGATGCAAATTTCATCCGCGTTGCCCAAAGTGTCGGGATATTTGTCGGTCCTGCGAGCCGGAGTTGATTCAGATTGGCGAAGGGCATTTCGTACGGTGTCATCTTGCAGGAAAATAGTCCGTTTATCGGCGAAATTGCAAGCGGCTGCGAAGTGTGGGAGTTTGTGAAAACATTCCTGAGAACGTCAGATTTTCCCAACTTTGCTTTGGAGGAGCCGCCTGCGTGAAAATTTCGGATTCAGAATTAGACGCTAAACGGCGCTTGATTTTGAGCTTGACGCTTGATTTTCCCGGTTATTTCCTTTGGAACAGCAGGGCGACTTGTTTTCATGTTCGTTTTTATTGGAACAGCATGAGCCGTTTTTTTCATGGGCCGCTTCCGCGGAGTAACGGGTTCCCTCCTGCCAGTCGCTTTTCATGCCGGGATTGGATTCGTTTTGCGGCGTTTCCTGTTTTCCGGCGTCCGTGTCGCGCGTTTTTCCGCAATGGCTTTTGTCGGAGTTTGCATGGCATTCCGAGTGGGCGTCGCGTTCATTTTGTCCATTTTCGCAATTGGGGCAGTTTCTCATTCCGTGAACGTTGCAGTACGCGCGGAATTTGGGAGTTTCGCCGCTTTTTATCCGTTCTTCGATCATGAATTCCGCAACGGGTTCTTCGTTGGGCTTGAGGTGTTTCCTGAAAACGTGATTTCCAATCCAGCATTCGATCCACTGGATAAAGTGCCCGGAGGACATGGGATGCAGTTTGTCCCTGCCGATTTGGACGCGCATTCCGCCGGGCACTTCCTCGATAACGAGGTCGTGTTCTTTGTTTTGGGCGGTTTCGCAGGATTTGTCCCGTAACGCCATCGGTTCGCCGCAGCAGATGATTTCTCCGCCGCCGTCTTCAATGATTTCAACCTGGTTGCCGCAGATTTCACAGACAAAGAGTTTTTTTGCTTCAGACATTTTTTTCTCCTGATTGGATTTTGAAATGTTTCCCGGATTTTTAATTTCCGATTTATGACGAGATAAAAACATGCAGTCGGATGTTTGCCTCCTGCAAACTAATTATAGAAAACGGGCAAACTTTTCTGCCTGAGCGTATTTGCGATAATAAAGTGAAGGAAGGTTTCGGAAGCATGGCTCCGCGATTTGTGAAAAAGGAAAATGAAAGTATGGAAATATTTGATTCGCTTCTGATCTATGCTTACGGCGGGCCGGAATCCATGGAAGAGACCGCGGAATTTCTGGCGAACGTCGCGCAGGGCAAACGTATTTCATTGGAGCGTCTTGAGGAAGTTTTGGCTCATTACCGATATTTTAACGGTAAAAGTCCCATGAACGGCGCTATTCGGAAATTTATGACGCGCTGGCGCGAGACCGTTCCGGAAATACCCATTTATTTCGGTTGTCGGTACGCGACCGCGCCGTCTTTGAAGGAGACCGTCCGTCAGATGATTCTTGATGGACGAAAGCGCTCGCTGGTTTTTATTCCCGCGCCTTTTAACGGGTATCGCGAGACGTATTTTGAGCGTTTTGCAGAGGTTCGGAAAGAGCTTGAGGCGGAAATAGCGTTCGGCGCCTCGTCCGAATACGGCGTTGAATCAGAAACGGCTTTGAGGAGTCCGCGTTTCCCCGCCGGGTCGATTATGCCGGAATTTGAGTTTTTCCCGGCTTTTTCAGGAAATCCGCATTTCCTGCAGGCGCAGGAAAACGTCGTGGCGGCGGCGTTGGATTGTCTGCCTGAAGCAAGTCGGAGATCCGCCGTTCTGCTTTTTTCCGTGCATTCTCTTCCGCTGTCGGTTGCGCGGAGGAGCGGATACGATTCAGAGGCGCGCGAAACGGTTGAGTTTCTCCGAAAACGTTTTCCGGAAAATCAGACGGAGTTGGTTTGGCAAAGCGCAAGCGTTTCGAGAGTTCCGTGGCTGGAACCGGATATTCTCCATTCGCTTCAAAAAATTGGAAATGAATGGACGTTACGCCGCGAATTGGGAGGTGGAAACGTGCGCGGAATATGCGAATTTCATGGAGAAAATGAACGGCGTCCAGTTCTTCTGATTCCGCTGGGTTTTCCGTTTGCCAACATGGAAGTCGCGTATGATCTTGGGGTGGAAGCGAGCTGTCTGGCGAAAGAATACGGCCTTTTGCCGATACCGGCGCCGACGATTGAAAATGAAACGGAATTTCTTACGATGATCCTTGAAAATTTCTAATATGCTATCGGATTTTTTACGGAGAATTTAGTGAAAGCAGAAGAAGGTTTCAAAGAAATTCAATAAAATTAGTTAAAAAATCTCAAAAAGGGACGTGCTCCCCCTGTTAAAAATCTCCCTGATATGATATAATCAAAAATGTTTATTTACTTCGTTTTTTTATAGGGGATCAGTTAATGCTGGAGCGTGTTGTCATCACGGGGGTCGGTCTTACGGCTCCGAATGGAAATAATCTTTCTGATTTTCGCAAAGCTCTTCTTGAGGGCCGAGGCGGAATCCAGAATTATGAAATTCGTTATTTTGGTAAGACTCACGCCGGTATTTGTGATTTCGACGCTCAGAAATATCAGACGAAAAAAGAAATTCGCCGCGGCACCCGCGCGGGAAGTATTTCCATTTATTGCGCTCATGAAGCGGTAAACGATTCCGGCGTCGATTGGGAATCCATTGACAAGAGCCGCGTCGGCGTTTACGTCGGAGTGACGGAGCATGGAAACGTCGAGACGGAAAACGAAGTGTACAATATCTCGAAATATGATTACGACGTCGGCATGTGGACGCATCACCACAATCCGCGTACGGTTGCGAATAATCCGGCCGGCGAGATAACGCTGAATATGAAGGTTACCGGCCCGCACTACACTCTTGGCGCCGCGTGCGCGGCAGGCAATACGGGCTTGATTCAGGGAATGCAGATGCTTCAGCTCCACGAGTGCGATTTTGCGATAGCGGGCGGCGTTTCTGAAAGTATTCGTACGTTTGGTATTTTCGCGGCGTTTAATAATCAGGGGGCTCTTGCGTCAAATTCCGACCCATTGAAAGCGTCTCGTCCGCTTGACGTGAATCGAAATGGTATTGTGGTTTCGGAAGGCGGTTGCCTGTTTACGCTTGAGCGGCTTTCGGACGCGACGGCCCGCGGCGCGAAAATTTACGGCGAGATTGTCGGATATGCGATCAACAGCGATGCGACGGATTTTGTTCTTCCAAATCCCGAACGCCAGGCGGAGTGCATTGAAAAGGCTCTGAAAAAAGCGGGACTCAAGCCTCGGGATATTGATATCGTAAATCTTCACGCGACGGGAACGCGCAGCGGCGACGCGCAGGAGTGCGCGGGGCTTCGAAAGGTGTTCGCCGATTGTCCCAAAACATATTTTAACGCGACTAAAGGATTCATTGGGCACGCAATGGGGGCGGCAGGTGCGCTTGAACTGGCCGGTAATCTCCCGGCTTTTGAAGATTCGCTTTGCCATGCGTGTCTGAATCTTGACGAGGTGGATGAAGAATGTATGCTGCCAAATTTGGCGATTGGCGAGCCGAAAGCCCTTGGGAACGTGAATTACATTCTGAATACGTCTTTCGGAATGCTTGGAATCAATTCTGTAGTAATCGTTAAAAAATTTACGGAGTGAGGAACTGAAAACGGTTGGAATGGGGTTCTTGTTGAAAGAAGCCGGTTCGTTTTCTCCGTATCTTAAATAGTGCGGCAAGCGTTGCCGCGCGACTTTTTATTTCAAAATCAATGGCCCTTTTTTAGAGGTTAATCATGACAAAAGAGGAAATTCGTAAAGCGGTTCTGGATATTCTTGCCGACGTTGCGCCGGATGAAGATTTGAGCGATTTGAAAGACGATCTTTCTTTTCGTGAACAGATGGAACTTGACAGCATGGACTTTCTTGACATAGTGATGGAGCTTCGCCGTCGTTACAAAGTGAATATTCCTGCAGAGGAGTATCCCGCGTTGAAAAGCATGGACAGTACCGTAGAGTATCTTGCGCCCAAAATGGCGGACCTTTAATTTGGGAGAGAACGTTTTGAACGGTCGCCCGGTCTTTTCTTTTAAAGTTTTCGAACTTTCGGCATTCCTGCGGGGGCGTAGCTTTTAAAGATCTGGATTTCAGGAGACCCGAATTTCAGAACGATTTTGGAACGCGGATTGTTTTGTCCGCGTTTGTTTGAGCGCGAGTTTCTGAAAATCGCCTGTTTTTGCGAGTTCCCGTTTGTAATTTCAGAAGTTTTTGATTTCCTGATTATGTACGATACCATCATTATTGGGGCTGGAATGTCTGGTCTTTCGGCAGGTTGCCGTTTGGCGCATTATGAGAAAAAAGTCTGCATATTGGAGAAACATTCTCTTGTCGGCGGGTTGAATTCTTTTTATCGTCAGCGTGGTCGAAATCACGACGTCGGTCTTCATGCCGTTACGAATTATGCGGATAAAGGTGGAAAACGGGGACCGCTTAATCGGCTTTTGCGTCAGCTTCGTCTGACATGGGAGGAGCTGGCTCTGGTTCCGCAATTGGGGTCAAAAATCCAGTTCCCCGGCGCGACTTTGAAATTTACGAATAATTTTTCGTTTTTTGAAGAGCAGGTAGCGCAGTTTTTCCCGAAAGAAATCGACGGTTTGCGGAAACTGGTATCGAAACTTATCGACTATAATCAGCTTGGAGAAGTTTCGGAAGAAGTTTCTGCGCGGGAAGTCGTTTCGTCGTGCATAAAAGATCCGAAGCTGGTTGAAATGATATTTTGTCCGCTTATGTTTTACGGAAGCGCACGTCAGCAGGATATGGATTTTAATCAGTTCAGTATCATGTTCCGATCGATTTTCCTCGAAGGGTTCGCGCGGCCATGGGAGGGCGTGCGGATTCTGCTCCGAACGCTTCTGGAACGATTTCGTAAAGCGGGCGGAGAATTGCGTTTGAAGACGGGCGTTAAACGACTTCTGATGGATTCTGCCAAGAACGTCTGCGGCGTCATGTTGGATGACGGAACGGAGTTGTTTCCGTAAGATGGGAACACGCGGCTGACCCTT